>NZ_JVVG01000012.1:0-23349 GCF_001053265.1 Carnobacterium sp. 1290_CSPC | reverse complement strand
TGCCCCAGAAATATTAAGAAATACGCCACCTGAAGATCCAAACACTGCTGTTGAAGAAGGACGCAGAATGCTTGAAGGTGATAAAAATACAAGCAAATAGTTAAAAAAATAAAAATATACTTGGCTTAGACTTATGTGATATTGTAGAGGCCCCCAAAAGTTAGACCAAAAATCTAACTTTTGGGGGTTTATTTTTATGGCAAAATATTCACTAGAATTTAAATTGGAAATTGTAAAACATTATCTAGGGAACTACGGTGGCTACCGAGCGGTAGCAAAGAAATATAATATACAAGATTCTATTGTAAAAATATGGGTTAATAGCTATCAACAATTTGGCATCGAAGGACTGAAACGTATTAAGAATCAAACTCATTACGCTGTTGATTTTAAGCTTAGTGCTGTAAAATTGTATGAAACAACAGAGATGAGTTATCGAGAAGTAGCCAATTCATTAGGGATGAATAACCCTAGTTTAATTTGTAATTGGCGCACTACTATCCTCAAGAAAGGCGTCGATGGCTTATCAAATCAGAGAGGTAGGCCACCGAAAATGGGTAAACGGAAGAAAGCTGATAAGAAAGTATTTCAGGATCCAAAGAATATAACTAGAGAAGATGTAAACGTTGAGCATCTGAGACAACTTGAAAACGAAAATCGTGATTTGAGAATCGAGAATGCGTTTTTAAAGGAATTAGGGAGATTGCAGGAAGCAGAGAAACAGCAACAAAGAAACAAATAGTTCAAGCAATCTACAATCTCCATAATATTAATAAATTCAAACTAGTTGATATTTTGAGAGTTACTGGTTTTCCAAAGGCAACTTATCACTATATTAGGAAGCAATCTGAACGCCCAGACAAGGATAAAGTTTACAAAGATGCTTTACTAGAACTAAGAGAGAAAAATAAAGATTATGGATATAAAAGACTGACTCCTGAGTTAAAAAAATTAGGATATCATATAAATCGGAAGAAAGTATTACGCTTAATGCGAGAATTAGGCATTCTTGTAACTGCCTTCTCACACAAAAGCAGGAAGTATAAGTCTTATAAGGGAACTGTAGGGAAAGTAGCATCAAATCGTTTAAAACGACGTTTTAACACATCAGTTCCACATCAAAAAATGACGACTGATACAACTGAATTCAAATACTATTATACGGACCAGTTAGGCAACACTCAGACAGGAAGACTTTATTTAGATCCTTATATGGATTTATTCAATAGCGAAATCATCAGTTTTCAAATAACAAAACGACCTAACGGTGAAAGTATGATGGAAGCTTTGAAGACAGCTATAGAACGTACAGATGATTGCATTTTCAGAAGAACATTTCATTCAGACCAAGGCTGGGCTTATCAAATGAAACGATATTCAAAAACTTTAAAAGATAATGATATCTTCCAAAGTATGTCTAGAAAAGGTAATTGTTATGACAATTCACCAATGGAAAATTTCTTTAGTATACTCAAACAAGAAATGTATTATGGTCAAACTTATCATAGTTTTGAAGAATTGGCTGAATCAATTACCAACTATATTAACTATTATAATGAAGAACGAATTAAAGAGAAACTAGGATGGCTAAGCCCCGTCCAGTATCGCAACCAATATACTAATTCCATTGTCTTTTCATAGTTTCACATAAATTTTCAATCTATCAAGAGTCGCTCCGCTACTACTCTTGACAGATTGAAATTTATGAGAAGTATTGTCGACAACGGGAATTAAGCCAAATTGTATGTACTAAAAAAGAGCTGACCAATCGGTCAACTCTCATAAAATTTAGTCTAACTTTTGGGGTCCACTATATATGCATAAGTCTTTTTTTGTGTCGTCTTTTCATTGAAAGAAGATATATCCAAAGGCTACATTATTTTCTTGAGCATCTTTCAAAAAATACGCTTCTGTTAATTGTTCTGGATAAAAGCCATCCTCAGTTCCTTGCGTTTCTCGCACGGCACTACATAAGTTGGTTTTACTAGAAAGACAGAATTTACATTCCCTGCATTCAGCCGTGTACAGCGGAATCACATAATCCCCTGGTTTTACTGAAGTCACTTCATCCCCTACAGAAACGACAACACCAGCACCTTCTTGACCTAATACAGCCTGAAATACACCCTCTGGATCATCACCCGATAAAGTAAATGCATCAGTATGACAAACTGGAGTATGCAAGATTTTTACTAAGACCTCTTTTGCCTTCGGTCCTTCTACATCGACTTCTATAATTTGAAGCGGTTCTCCTGGTTTAAATGCAACAGAAGCTTTACATTTCCATAATCTCGTATTATAATCTATTACACAATACTGACTTTTTTGTCAGTATAAACAAAATATCAATAGAAAGAGATGGCACTACATGACCATTCATTATAAAGAAAAAACTTTTTTCACTAGCAAGGATTTGGCTTTATCCGTTATAGGTGGACGTTGGAAAATAGCAATTATCTGGTGCTTGCTACAACAGTCTCCATTAAGGTTAAGTGAAATACAAAGATACCTTCCCGATGTCAATCAACGTATGTTAATTAGACAATTAAGGGAATTAGAAGATGACCAAATCATTACTAGGGTTGTATACCCGGTTGTACCTCCTAAAGTAGAGTATCAACTAAGTGAAATTGGTTTACACCTAGAACCCGTTGTAACTTCTATTTGTGATTGGGGAGATAGTTTTAGAGATTTTTTGAAAGAAAACCCTACTGAAACTTCAGTTGAAGAAAAGTAAAAATATGAAATTTGATTGCTCTAAAAGTAAAAAAATAAGAGAACAGGCATCTTAACAACCTGTTCTCTTATTTTTTATTTTCAATACTATACGTCTATATTTGTTATGCGTTGATGTAGCATAAGCCATAACACATGGCTAGCGACTCTTCATTAGTAACTGAATTGCTTGTTGAATACGCTCTTCACCTGTGCTGCCATCTTTAATATTTTCTTGCACACATTCTACTAAATTTTCGGCAACAATTAAACTAATCGTACGATCGATACTAGAGCGAACCGCTGATAATTGAGTCACAATATCCACGCAATCTTTTCCTTCTTCCATCATATTCAAAACGCCATGCAATTGACCGTCAGAACGTTTCAAACGGTTCACAATTTTTTTATCGTATTCCATTAAACAATTTCTCCGTTCCAAGCAGAAATTCCGCCCATTACATTTATCACGTTGTATCCTTCTTGTGCTAATTGTTGACAAGCCTTTGCAGAACGTGCTCCAGAGTGGCACATTACATAATACTCTTGGTTTTTATCCAGTTTATTTTTTTCAGCTGGAAGATTACTTAAAGGAACATGGATTGCGCCGTCCAGGTGACCATTTTCCCATTCGTTGATTTCTCTAACGTCTACTAAAGGAAGATTCTCTTTTTCCCATTTTTGTTCGAATTCTGACATTGATATTGAATTATACATTATTTTACCACCTTTTCTGGTTTTACTGTTGAGTAAAGAGCAAATGCGCCATCTAAATTTTTGGCTTGGTAGCCATTTTGTTTCAATATTCTTTCTGCTGCATAGCTACGCAGTCCACTGTGACAGCTGACAATAATCGGTTGATCTTTGGGCAACTCCGCCATGCGGTCTCGCAAACTATCTAAAGGAATATTGATTGCACCTTTTAAGCGGCCGTTGGATTTCAGTTCACCTTCATTTCGAACATCTAGCAGTAAATATCCTTCTGCTTGCTTGTCTTCTAATTCATACCACTGAACAGACTCACTAATGCCTTCCATAAGATTTAAAGCTACATAACCAGCCATATTAACAGGATCTTTAGCAGAACCAAATGGAGGGGCATAAGTGAACTCTAATTCCGGCAACTCTTGCACCGTCATTCCGGCTTTAATGGCTGTAGCAATGATATCAATCCGTTTATCTACACCGTCTTCTCCGATGGCTTGAGCGCCATAAATTTTACCTGTGGTCGGATGAAATAATAACTTTAATACAATCGTTTTTGCATTAGGATAGTAGCCAGCATGACTTTTTCCTTGAATGTGAATCACTTCGTACGCCTCATCAGCTTGTTGCAATTGGCGCTCATTCAAACCGGTCGACGCTGCTGCCATTTTGAACACTCGTACAATCGCTGTTCCTATGCTACCTTTATTTTTGCGCTTTAATCCGCTAATGACATCAGCCACTTGACGGCCTTGTCGGTTAGCTGGCGAAGCCAATGCAATCATTGTGTCTTCTCCGTTGATTTGTTGTTTAACGACAATCGCATCCCCCACAGCGTAAATATCTTTTTGACTAGTTTCATATTGGTCGTCAACGACTATCCCACCGCGTAAACCTGTTTCGACACCGGCTGTTAAAGCTACCGTTGTTTCCGGTTTTACGCCGACAGACATTAAAGTGATGTCACTCTCCAAGCGTTCTCCATTTTCCAATACTACGATTTTACCTTTTTCTTCAAATGATTCAGCAGCCAATCCTGTATACAATTTTATACCATTAGCTACCAATTCTTTCGTTATATAAGCGGCCATTTCTCCATCAAACGGCGGTAGTACATGCGGTGCTTTCTCCACAATGGTAACTGCCATTCCTCGTTGGGCTAAACTTTCTGCCATTTCTAGCCCAATAAATCCAGCACCTATGACCACTGCTTTTTTAGCGTTGTGTATATTGATAAAGTTGGCAATCGCATCGACATCGGGAACAGAACGTAAGGTAAAAATATTCTCTGCTTCTTCTAATCACTTTGCTTGAGGAATGAATGGTTTTGCTCCTGGGGATAAGATTAATTTATCATACCCCAACGTGTATATTTCTTGATCAGTTTGCACGACCACTTCTTTCTTATTGGAATCGATAGAAATAGCTTCACTATTTGGTCGCACATCTAAATCGAATCTTGCTTGCAAGGTTTCTGGCGTTTGAACTAACAAATCCGTCCGTTCATCGATTTCTCCAGCGACATAATAAGGCAAACCACAATTCGCAAATGACACATAAGGCCCTTTTTCTAACACGATAACTTCCGCTGTTTCATTCAGCCGTCTTAACCTTGTAGCGGCAGACATCCCACCTGCTACACCACCTATAATAACTACTCTCATTAATTATTACCCCCTTTTGTTGCGCCTGTCCAGGCCATCATGCCGCCTCGGACGTTAATAACATCATGTCCTTGTTTCAGTAACATTTTCGTTGCTCGTTTACTACGCATCCCCGATTGACACACTACATAAACTTGACCTTTAGGTGTGTAGTTAGTAACTTTAGACAATGGTATATTTTTTGCTCCTGGAATATGACCATTTTTAAATTCATGTGGTTCTCTTACGTCAATAATTTGCGGTTTATCGGCTAATTTCTTTTCCAATTCAGTGGTTGAAATCGTAGGCAGTTTTTTAAAAAACATATTTTTTCTCCTCAATAGATGATTATTTCATGGTTACTTTTTCCGTTAAATACGCTTTCAGTACTTCTTTTGGTTGATAGCCAACTATTTTTTCGACCGGTTGGCCATTTTTATATAAAACCATAGTCGGAATGCTCATGATACCCAGTTGACTGGCTGTTACATTATTTTCGTCAATATTCAACTTTGCAATTTTAATTTTAGGTGCAAACTCTGTTGCTAATTCTTCTAATACTGGTCCTAGCATTTTACACGGTCCACACCAAGGCACCCAAAAATCGACTAATGTAATCCCGTCTTGTACTTCGGATGCTAAAGTGCGATCAGTTACTTTTACTGTCATTTGATTGTTCCTTTCTATTTATCTTTGGTTTGTAATTTCTTTTCACTGAAAATGTACTTGGCACTAGGTCATATCTACCTTTAACAAAAGGATGTCACCGGATGATACATCTAGCTTGCATCAGAGACCCTTTTATTACCCCGTGTTTTCCAACCCCTTCAACACCATAGTGGGACAGGTGGGATACTCGCGACCAATCGGCGGAGGCCACGGTAAAATCCCTTTTTTGATTATCTTCAATAATTGGTAAAAGTATACTGTTTATTCATATACCCCTCTACGTATATGAATTATACCCCTGCAGGTATTTTTTGTAAAGTTTTTTCTTACCAAATAATGCACACGGCCAATAACGACTTCTGATATTTTATTTGTTTCCCAGATATCGCACTAGCAAACAGTGTTAAATAGACTTGAATATAATAGGTAATTTAAGCGAATCTTGTGATGGGGAAATATGAAACGGAAGTGCACCAAAAGTAAAAAAAGAGAACAGGCATTTTATCAACCTGTTCTCTTATTTTTATTTTATGGTTATATCTATTTGGCAAATTGACTGTTATAAAGGTCTGCATAGAAGCCACCTTCAGCCATTAAAGCCTCGTGGTTTCCTTGTTCAATAATGTTCCCTTTATCCATAACTAAGATAATATCAGCATTACGGATAGTGGATAAACGGTGGGCAATCACGAATGATGTTCTACCTTCCATCAACTTGTCCATGGCTTCTTGTAATAATACTTCTGTACGGGTATCAACTGAAGATGTCGCTTCATCTAGAATCAATAAAGGTGCATCTTTCAATAAGGCACGTGCAATGGTAAACAATTGTTTTTGTCCTACGGATAAGGTTACAGAATCATCTAATACAGTGTCGTAGCCTTTCGGTAATGTATTGATAAAGTGGTCAATACCTACTGCAGCGGCCGCTGATTCAACCATTTCATCGGTAATGTGTTCTTGGTTGAAGATTAAGTTCTCGCGAATAGTCCCTTCAAATAACCAAGTATCTTGTAACACCATTGAGAATTGGTCGTGGACAGCTGCCCGTGAGATTTCACTGGTTGGTGTCCCATCAATGTAAATTTCACCTGAGTCGATTGGATAGAATTTCATCAACAAGTTGACGATCGTCGTTTTCCCAGCTCCGGTAGGTCCTACGATAGCTATCTTCTGACCTGATTTAGCGGCTACTGAGAAGTCTTTGATAATCGGTTGATCTGGTTCATAGCCGAAGTGTACGTGTTCAAAAGTCACGTCACCTTGGACATCCGGCAATTCGCTCAATAGGTTTGTATCGTCAACCATTTCCTCTTCATTTAGGAACTCAAATACACGATTTAAGGCTGCTGACGCAGATTGGAATGAGGCGAATGATTGTGATAATTGACCTAGTGGTTGGGTGAACATGCGGACGTAAACCATGAATGACACAACGACCCCGAAGCTGATGTCGCCATTTAAAGTCATAATTGAACCTACAACAGAAACGGCTACATAACCAAAGTTTCCGATGAATTGCATCAAGGGTTGCATGATACCTGACAAGAATTGGGCATGCCAAACACTGTCATATAAAGCTGCGTTCGCTTCATTGAATGTTTCAGTCATTTGGTTACGAGCGTTAATAGTTGTTAAAACACTTTGACCTGTGTATGACTCTTCAGCAATACTGTTTACATTGGCTAGGTTTCTTTGTTGTGAAACGAAGTAACCTTGAGAACGGCCTAGAATCAAGACGATCCCTACAAAACCAATAACCACGGAAGCCAAGGCTACTAGGGTTAGAATTGCATTGTTGTAGAACATCATCACTAGGGTACCAAGCAGTAAAGTCACTGATGGGATAAATGACGGCATGGTTTGATTAAGCGATTGTCCCACCAAGTCCAAGTCGTTGGTTACCCGACTTAAGGTATCCCCGTGACTATGACTATCAAAATAGCGTAAAGTCAAACGGTCAATTTTATCGGATACATTCTTCCGTAATTTTTTTGAAAAGTTTTGAATAATTGTTGCCATCACGAAAGTTTGAATATAAGTGAAGACAGCCCCAAGGACATAGATCACCACTAAAGTCATGGCAATTTGTGAAATACGCTCTAGGTCAATCCCATTTGGTGACATCAAGCCTTCCGTAATTTTATCGGTCATATCTCCTAACCGGTCGGGACCGATAATTGAAGCCATAGAACCAATCATGGCTAGGACAACCGCTGCAACGAACGGCCATTTATATTCACGAGCGTATGTCATAATATTCGCCATCAATGAAGGTTGATTTGCATTTTTCTTTTTAGTCATTTGCTAATTCCTCCTCTGATAATTGTGAATAAGCAATTTCTTGGTATACCTTGTTGTCCGCTAATAGTTCTTGGTGTTTACCACGACCAACAATTTCGCCTCTATCTAGTACTAAAATCTCGTCTGCATCCATGATGGTTGAAATACGTTGGGCTACAATGATTTTAGTGGTGTCAGCCATGCGTTCAGCTAAAACGCCACGCAACGTCTTATCTGTTTGGTAGTCTAAAGCGGAGAAGGAATCATCAAAGATTAGAATCTCTGGTTTACGAGCAAGCACGCGGGCAATCCCTAAACGTTGTTTTTGGCCACCAGAGAAGTTATTACCACCTTGGGCAACATGGGTATCCAATTGGTCTGGTTCCGCTTCAACGAAGTCTCTAGCTTGTGCAGTGTCTAAAGCCGCCCAGATTTCTTCGTCTGATAATGACTGGTTTTCTAAGTGTTCCTTACTTTCACCAAGGTTCATATTTGAACGAATTGTGCCTGAAAATAGGACTGGTTTTTGCGGCATGTAGCCGACAATATTATTCAAGCCAGCGTGGTCAAAGTCTTTAACATTTTGCCCATCGACAAGTACTTGTCCTTCAGATACGTCGTATAGACGTGGAATCATTTGGATTAAAGTGGATTTACCGGAACCAGTTGAACCGATAATGGCTAGGGTTTCACCCTTGTTGATTTTAAAATTAATGTCTTTAAGGGCTGGTTTGGCATCGTCACCGTATTTAAAAGTCACGTTCTTGAATTCAACAGATCCTTGCTCACTTGTTTGAATGGCATCTTCTTTAAATTCAATGGATGGTGCTAGATCAAGCACTTCGTTGATCCGTTTTGCCGAAACGATGGCACGCGGTAAAATCATGAAGATCATGACCATCAACAGGAATCCAATGATCACTTGCATGGCGTAAGATGAGAAGACAACCATATCTGAGAATAGGCTAATTTGTTCTGTCCCTTGTGCTGCATCGGCGATTAAGTAAGCACCTGACCAGTAAACCACTAGAGTTAAACCACTTGATACAAGGGTCATACCTGGTTGCATGATCCCCATCACTCGGTTAACGAAGAGTTGGGTATTGGTTAAATCATCGTTGGCTTTAGCGAATTTTTTATTTTGATAATTTTCTGCGTTGTAAGCTCTAATAACGCGTAAACCGGTTAAGTTTTCACGAGTCACGGCATTTAGATTATCGGTCAAGGTTTGGATTTTACTGAAACGAGGTACTGCAAAATACATGATAAAGCCAATCATCACTAATAAAACACCCACAGCGACAGCAGTTGTCAGTGACCATTGCCAGTTTTGGCCGGAAATTTTCGCAATCGCCCAAATAGACATGATTGGACCCCGTAACACGACTTGTAGTCCTAAAGCAATCAACATTTGGATTTGGGTCAAGTCATTAGTAGAACGGGTCACTAAACTTGGCACTGAAAATTGGTTGATTTCATTGGCTGAATAGCTCATGACTTTATCAAATACTTCCCCACGAATACGGGCAGTTAAACTTGCGGCAATGCGTGCAGCAAAGAATCCTACCAAAATGGCTGAGGCAAAAGATGCTAGTGATAAACCAACCATGATTAAACCTGGCTCTAAGATATCCGCTGTCACGGTATCTGGCATCTGTAGTAATTCTGTAATTTCTGACATGTAGTCAGGAATTTCTAACTCTAAATAAACCTGCAACATAATCAGCAGCACGCTTAGTAAAGCGAAAAATTTTTCCTTTTTATTTGCTTTTGCTAATATTTTTAGCACCTTTCATTACCTCCTAATACTCACCTTTTTAAGGCAGCATGTTCTGAATTAGTCTATCTAACAAGTTGACGAAAGTATCGACCTCTTCCTTTGAGAGACCTTCGACTAGTCTGTCATCTATCTCTTGTAAAAATTGGAGAATACGGTCATGGGCTTCATGTCCTTCCTCTGTAACAATCAGCCTTTTTAAACGACCATCTTTTTGCGATTTCTCCGTTTTTACATACCCATTCTTCTCTAATCGGCTGACCAATTCAGACGCAGTAGATTTACGAATCTTCATATATTTTTCCAGGTCTTTCACATAGATTTCATCTTGTGCTGACGCACGGATTAGATAACCCAATGCCATCGATTGTGGACCCTTCATATCTCCCAATTCGTGCTCACTAAGTTCTACACCAATATTTCGATGGATTGCAATTGTTAACTCCCGTAGCATACCACCTATATATAATGGACGATCCTCATGTATCACTTCTTCACCTTCCTTGCATGTCTATTTTTGATTAGTTCGCACCCGAACCTTATAGTTCGCATACTAACTATTTTACTAAGAAATTCACCCATGTCAACGGATTAGGTCTAGAAAAATTGGTTTTTTCAATGAAAACGTTTTTTGTTTTATGACGACGTTTTCGCCATCACTTAGCCATTTTGCCAATAAAAAACTAGTATACTCGACCACCCCATTGGAATAGCTGTCGCATACTAGCTTTGGAAAAAGTATTTACCTTTATAACTTGGCAATATCGGTCCGGTAAGTCAGTGATTCGCCGTGAATCTGGCCCACAAGCTTGTAGACTTCCTGGCGGGCGCTTTGAATATCATCTGCTAAGGCAACTGGCGTGAGGACACGACCACCGTTTGTAATTAATTGCCCTGCTTCATCTGTTGTCGTCCCGTTATGGAAAATCAAGGCGTCTTCAGGTAAGGTTTCAATCGCAACATGGTTGTCGTAAGCGCCAGGATAGCCTTTAGAATATAAAACCACGCCGACTGCAGCTTGTTTAGACCAGGTTAAATCACTGGGTTTTAAAGTGCCAGCAAGGGTCTTTTCAAATACCGTCAGCAAATCATTTTCAAGTCTTGGTAAAAGGACTTCCGTCTCAGGATCCCCAAACCGGACATTAAATTCCAAGACTTTCGCTTGACCATCTTGAATCATAAAGCCGATAAATAAAATGCCATAAAAAGAGAATTTTTCAGCGATTAACCCACGTTCAATTTGCCCCAAAATGGCTTTGATTTGTGCTTTCAATGCCGGATCTGCCGTCTCTGGCGAACTGTAAACACCCACGCCACCCGTATTAGGCCCTAAATCGCCATCAAATGCTTTCTTATAATCTTGGGCCGTATCCATGGGGACCAATTGGTTATTGGACACGAAACATAAAAGTGACTGCTCATTGCCGTCTAAATAGTCTTCAATAACCAATTGGCTAGCGGAATCACCGAAACTTTGATCAAGCAACATGTCTTTTAAAGTGGCCTCTGCCTCTTCAAGACTGTGGCAAATCACAACCCCTTTGCCCTTGCATAAACCGTCCGCTTTTATGACGATTGGCAGGTCAGCTTGGTTGATATAGGCCTTGGCTTGATCATAGTCGCCTGTGGTGAAAGAATTGGCAGTTGGAATTTGATATTTATTCAAAAATTGCTTGGTCAAATCCTTGCTTGCTTCCAGTTGGGCGCTCATTTTGTCAGGGCCAAAAACAGCAATGCCAACCTCTTGGAAAAGGTCAACAATGCCGGCACACAGTGGATCTTCTGGGCCTACAATGACAAGGTCGATGGCCTCAGTTAAGGCAAAATGAAGTAAGCCATCAAAATCCATCACATCGATTGGGATATTGGTATAATCACTTTCAGTACCTGCATTTCCGGGTGCTAGAAAAATATCAACTGGTCGGTTGGACTGGGACAGTTTCCAAGCAATGGCATGTTCTCTACCACCAGCACCAATAATTAAAATTTTCATGATTTCTCCTTAGGAATGAACAGCTCGTCATTAATGTTTGAAATGACGCATGCCAGTAAACACAACTGAAATATCGTAAGCTTTAGCTGCTTGAATCACTTTCTCATCTTGGGCAGAACCACCTGGTTGGACGATGGCTTTAATGCCATATTCATGTAAACTGTCGATGGTATCTGGGAAGAAGAATCCGTCTGAAGCGACAACTGCCCCTTCTAATGGGAATTCAGACCGTTGTAAGGCATCTTCAAGCGCCCACACGCGACGTACTTCCCCGTGACCTAAAGCGTAGGTTTGTTTGTCTTTTGCAATGACCATAGCGTTTGACGCACAGTGTTTAGCCACTTTCCATGCGAAGTCCATATCTTCTAACTCTTTGTCCGTTACTTGACGGTCTGTTTTAAGTTCAAGACCTGTTTCAGCGTAGATTGGTAAATCTTTATCTTGGATTAACAAGCCGCCCACTGTTTCCTTATAAGTCGTCCCTTTACCCTTGAATTCACCTAATTTCGTTGATTTCACTAAACGTAGGTTTTTCTTTTTAGCCAAAATGGCAAAAGCTTCTTCCGTAAAGTCAGGCGCCACAATAATTTCTAGGAAAATTTTCGACAATTCTTCAGCCGTTTCAGCATCCACAGTACGGTTAAAACCAATAATCCCACCGAAAATAGACACTGGGTCCCCAGCAAATGCTTTTCTGTAGGCGTCTGCCGGTGTATCAGCAACTGCTACCCCACAAGGATTGGCATGTTTGACTGCCACACAAACTGGCTCGTCAAACTCTTGGACAAGGTCCATATTGGCCCGCATATCATTGTAGTTGTTGTAAGAAATTTGTTTCCCATGTAATTGTTCGAGGTCAAAGTCTTCTTCAAGTGGACTTTCATAGTAAACAGCCGCTTGGTGAGGGTTTTCACCGTAACGCAATTCTTCCTTATAACGGAAGGCTTTCGTCAATAATTCTGGGAATTTTTCATCAGCTAGTCCAGTAAAGTATTCAGCGATCATGGCATCATAGAAAGCCGTTAATCTGAAGGCTTTTGCCGCTAGATTTTCCCGTAATTCAAGGGTATTATTGTCATTTTCCAAAGCGTCAGCAACTAAATCATAATCCGCTGCGTCTGTAACAATTAAGACGTCTTTATAGTTTTTAGCTGCTGCACGGATCATTGAAGGCCCACCGACATCGATTTTTTCAATAATTTCTGCCTTAGATGAAGCCGCATTTTTCACGGTTTCTTCAAATGGATATAAGCTGTTAATCACCATATCGATGGCATGAATCCCTAACTCGTCAACTGTTTCTTGATGTTCAGGAATGTCACGGTTGAATAAAATGCCACCATGAATATGTGGATGTAAAGTCTTCACACGCCCCTGTAAAATCTCAGGTGAATTGGTCACTTCTTCAACAGAAATCACCTTGATGCCAGCCTCTTCTAATAAAGATTTTGTCCCACCTGTTGTGATGATTTCCCAACCTAATTGGTCTAATTTGGTCGCAAATTCAACAATACCAGTCTTATCGTAAACAGAAATTAAAGCTCTTTTCATTTTTGTCTCCTTATGTCTCCGTAATATTTTTTTCTTCGCTTAATCGCTAAACCTAGCCGTCTAGACCGCTAATGACCTCAGCAATCGCTGTGATCAATATCTTGTGTTCTACTGCTAAAACGCGTGCCTGCAAGGTTTGTGCAGTTTCTGTTGGCAAAATGGCAACCACCTCTTGAATCAGAATTTTCCCCTCATCAAAGTTTTCATCCACTAAATGAACGGTCGCCCCCGTCACTTTAACCCCGCGATCAATGGCTGCTTGATGGACCTTTAACCCGTAATACCCCTTACCTGAAAAAGCCGGAATAAGTGACGGATGAATATTCAACATCCGCCCTTCAAAAGCTTGTACCAGGTCTTTAGCAATCAATTTCAAGTAGCCCGCTAAGACCACGATATCCACGTCATAGGTCTGCAAGGTCGCTAAAATCTGCTCATCATCATTGCTATACAATTGGTCAATCCCAGCCTTTTTGGCCCGTTCTAGTCCATAAGCATCCGCCTTATTTGAAATAACTACTGACACTTCAGCTGGTAAGTCGCCTAACCGACAAGCATCTATAATGGCCTGCAGATTGGTCCCACCGCCAGAAATTAAAACGCCAATTTTGATCATACAAAAGTTACTCCATCAGTTTGCGTCGTCACCTGACCTAGTTTAAAGGCGCCGCTATCATTAGCCGCTAAAACTTGTAAGGCTGTGTCAACATCCGCTGGGTCTAGGAAAATGACCATGCCGACACCCATGTTAAAGGTCCCAAACATTTCATCCTCTGCCACCTGGCCTAGATCTTGTAAATAGTCAAAAATATCTAGCGTCGGGATTTGGTCACGGTTAACCGTTAAACCAAGGCCTTCGGGTAAAGTACGCGGTACGTTTTCAAATAAACCACCGCCTGTAATATGGGCCAGGCCTTTAACAGTCACGGCATCGATTAAAGCCAGCACATCTTTAGCGTAGATTTTTGTGGGTGTCAGTAAAACTTCGCCCACCGTCTTATTAGTAACTCGATATTGATCATTAAAATCAATCTTATTTTTTTCTAATATTGCTCTAACCAAAGAAAATCCATTAGAATGGACGCCTGAAGATGGTAAGGCAATAGCGGTATCGCCTGCTTTGATGTCATTTCCTGAAATGATTTTTTCTTTATCGACAAGACCAACAGCAAATCCAGCTAAATCATAGTCGTCTTCGCCGTACATACCTGGCATTTCAGCAGTTTCCCCACCGATTAACGCAGCACCAGCTTGTTTACAACCATCGGCTACCCCTTGGACGATGCTGGCCATTTTCCCGGGAACTAATTTACCTGTCGCAATATAGTCCAGGAAAAATAAGGGCTTGGCACCTTGGCAGATAATGTCATTGACACACATCGCGACAAGGTCCATCCCAACGGTATCATGGATACCAACTTCTTGGGCCACCATTAATTTGGTCCCCACCCCGTCAGTTCCAGAAACTAAGACGGGCGCCTTCATATCAGACGCACCTAGTTCAACCATACCTGAAAAGCCACCTGTTTCAGTCATCACCTGATCTGTATAAGTGGCTTTCATCATGTCTTTAATTAATTGCACCTGCTGGTAGCCGGCTTCTTTGTTGACCCCAGCAGACTTATAATCTAATCCCATTTTGCTCTCCTATTATCTTCTATTTGTCGCTTATTCTTCAGTAAAATAAGGTTCATAAAGTTTACTGCGCCCGATGGCACGGTGGAAGCCATCTAAAGAAATATATTTCAAGCTATCACAGCCAATCAAATCTCTCACTTCTTCAATCGATCGGTTGTAAGCCACAAGTTGGTGCTTGTCTGGAATATCCACGGTCATCGATTCACCCTTCACAACTGGTGGCGCAGCAATTCGCACATGAATCTTACTTGCGCCTGCTTCTTTTAAGGTGTTGACCGTTCGTTTAATAGTTGAACCCCGCACAATAGAATCGTCGATTAAAATGACTTCACGATTGGCCACAATACTTTTAATTGGGGTCAATTTGATTTCAATATTTCGTTCACGAATGGTTTGCGATGACTGGATAAAGGTCCGGCCAATATAGCGGTTACGAACAAATCCTTGCTCATAGGGTAATCCTGACGCCTTAGCATACCCCATAGACGAAATCACACCCGATTCTGGTGCCCCAATCACAATTCCTTTGTGCAATTGGTCTTCTTGCCATAAGGTTTCCCCTAAACGATAACGAGCATCATAGACAGAAATCCCGTCTAGAATGGAATCCGGACGCGCCGTATAAATAAACTCGAAGGCATCCAGGCTTTCAGTTGCTTCCATGTTGGCTGATAGGTAGTAAGAAATGCATTGTGTTTTTGTTTGAATAAACAATTCACCCGGTTGGATTTCACGAATTACGTGCCCAGCGATCGAATCAATAGCTGCCGTTTCTGAACTCGCAATGATGGTGTCGTCCATCTTCCCAATGGCTAAAGGTTTAATCCCGTCCAAATGTTTATAGGCGATAAACCGGTCATTGTTCATATAAATCAAGGTAAATTTACCGATTAAAGCTTCAAAATAAGCTTTAATTGTTTCAATATCTTGCCCAAGCACTTCAATACAAGCCTGGTAGGTGAAATCTTCATTTTCAATTTCCCCATCAATCGCCATTAAAGCCCCCTCATGGTAAAAAGGCATAGGCTCACTTTCCCGGTTTTCAAAGGGGTATTGGACAAATCCAATCCCCTTATTCCCCGGCATATGTTCAATCAAACCGTCACCAAAATATTCACTGATTAACCCTTTTTCACGGATCAATTGACTGTCACCATCTGGCGTAATTGTCCCAATACCGACAGTCGCTTGCCCTCGGTGTTGCAAAGCATAGAGACCGTAATATAGATGCGGAAATGCTTCAATATTATCGAAAGAGTAAACGCCTAAAATACCACTCATTTAGCCACCTACTATAACGCTTGAATCGCTGCTTCGTTGTTCATGTCGCGAACACCAGCGCTTAATTCTTTTTTATAGTCGTTTAATTTTTCTGTTAAAGCTTGGTCTGCCACCGCTAAAACTTGTACGGCTAAAATAGCCGCGTTTTCGCCGCCATCAAGGGCCACTGTCGCAACTGGGACACCTTTAGGCATTTGAACGATAGATAACAAGGCATCTAAACCTGACAAGGTTGAAGATTTTACCGGTACACCGATTACTGGTTTAACAGTCATGCCCGCAATCACCCCTGGTAAATGTGCCGCTTTACCGGCAATACCGATATAAAGGTCAGCGTCATTTTGTCCAACTAAGGCTTGTAGATCATCTAAAGCGCGGTGAGCAGAAATCACAGATACTTGGTAAGGAATTTCAAATTTACTTAGGTTACTAGTTACTTTGCGGGCGATTTCAACATCACTTGAACTACCCATAATAATTCTAACGAACATAATATAATATCCTCCTATTTGGCGTTTAAATACGCAAAAGCTTCAGTTAAGAATGGATTTTCACCTTGACTTGGCACGTTTTGGTAGAGGTCTTGGCCACTTCTTTCAAATGAAGAGATGGTCCCAAAGACTAATCCGTTTGGACTAGCTAAGCCGTCAATATTTTCTTCTGCAAAATAAGTATCAAAAGCGGCT
This sequence comes from Carnobacterium sp. 1290_CSPC, assembly GCF_001053265.1. NCBI lineage: Bacteria > Bacillati > Bacillota > Bacilli > Lactobacillales > Carnobacteriaceae > Carnobacterium > Carnobacterium sp. 1290_CSPC. Next base: position 6,408 of record NZ_JVVG01000012.1, on the reverse strand, counting down.
ATCACTTGACCATTAGCTTTGATTTTTTCTTCTGCTTCTCCTAATACAACGCGACCAAATGCTGTTGCAAGGGGTGCGGTATAGGTTTTGTTAGCTCGACCAGTGGTAAAGGCTGATTTTTCAGAAACTACACGGCCAGTAGTCAAATCAGAAACGAACTTGCCGTTTTGGTTTGGTAAAACACGAATCGCTGAATGACCAGTCACTTGGCCAAATTCAATTAAACCAGTGCGGATTAAGGCTGAAAAAGCAGATCCAGACCCGATAATTAAGCGGTCGGCTTGCAAATGAGCGTCAATAGCTTGGCTGACATCCGGTCTGTTAAGGATCAATTCCCAAGCACGACCTTGTTCATCCGTTTGGTTACCAAAGATTGACCCATTAGGTAAAGCCAGTAATTGTGTATCTTTTAAGTTTTCAAGTAACGTTTGAATTGATTGCTCAAATTTGGCATTTGATGAGTCGGCGATGACCATCACTTGACAGTCAAATCCAGCTTCTTCAAGGGCAAATTGTAAGTCATATTCACCATTGGTCCCGTATAAAACTGGAATCAATGCTTTAACAGGGGTTGCTGTTTTGCCAAGAGAACTATTAGGGCATGCAAAACTATTGCCTGCGACAATCTTAGGTGTTTGGCGGTCAGCATTTTCAATCTGATCAAATACAGAAGCAAAAACTTCATTTGAAGCAGTTTCAATCGCCTTAACAGCGTAGTCTTGACCAGCAATTTGAATGGTATCCGCTTGCGTTTGGCCAACAACTTGGTAAGGAATATCCCCAAGTAGGTCTTTAGGATCGCCGGCTAATTCTAAGAGGAAAGCCCCCATCATCGGTTCAGCCAAGCGGTTGGTGAAGTCTTCTGAAACAGCCACAGAAATCCCATTTCCATAAGACATTTCGATTAAATCTTTCAACATTCCGTTAAAACCAACAGTCGAAGCAGCTAATAAAGCGTCCCCTTTAGCCAATTCGTGAATAGCATCATAAATTGCTTTTTCTTGGTCTAGATCGATGGTCCAGTCACGGTTTAATGGGTTTTCCACTAAGACAACTGTTGAACCCACTTGCTTGAAGGCGCGAGAAACCACTTGGTCCACACGACCTTGCGCAACGGCGAATGACAATAATGTTGGCGGTACGTCGATATCATCAAAGGTTCCTGACATAGAATCCTTCCCACCGACACTCGCTAAATCAAGTCCAGACATAGCTAAGTTGGCCCCTAATAGAGATAAAACTGGTTTACCCCAGCGTTCTGGATCATTTTGTAAGTTTTCAAAGAATTCTTGGAAGGATAGACGTAAATCTTTATAGTCAAATCCTAAGGCCACCATGCGGCTGACTGAGTCGATGACTGAGTAGAAAGCCCCGTGGAACGGTGATTGTTCTGATAAGTAAGGGTCAAATCCGTAGGCCATACCAGACGTTGTGGTCGTTTTACCGCCAGCAACTGGTAATTTTGAGACCATACCTAATTCAGGCGTTGCTCGGTATTTACCACCGAATGGGAAGAGTACAGACGCACGGCCAATCGAACCGTCAAACTGTTCCGCCATAGCCTTTTGGCTCGCTCTATTTAAGGTTGACATATAAGCTTTTAATGACGCCTCATCCCAGACTGTCCCTGCTTTCACATCATTTTGGAGAATGGTTTTCGGTTGTAGTAAGGTTGCATTCGCGTGTTTAGCTGCCCCGTTTGAATCCAAGAAAGCTCTTGATAAATCAATAATTTGCTTGCCTGACCAAGTCATTTGCATCCGGTCATTATCAGTCACTTCAGCAATAATAGTCGACTCAACATCCTCCTCTTCGCAGTATTGTAAAAAGGCTTCAATATCTTTCTCAGCAACCACAACTGCCATACGTTCTTGCGATTCAGAAAGCGCAATTTCACCACCATGCATACCTGGGTATTTCACCGGTACATCATCCAGTTGAATGTCCAAGCCATCTGCAAGCTCACCAACAGCAACAGAAATCCCACCAGCACCAAAGTCGTTACAACGTTTGATTAAACGTGTTGCTTCACCGCGTCTAAATAAACGGGTAATTTTTCTTTCAATGGCTGCGGCCCCTTTTTGTACTTCAGCACCTGCATTTTCAAGAGATTGTTCCGTTTGAATTTGCGAAGACCCAACGGCTGCACCTAAACCGTCACGACCAGTCCGGCCACCTAATAAGATGATTTTGTCAGTTGCGACAGGTACTTCGCGGACGATATTTTCTTTTGGTGCCGCTGAAATTAAAGCCCCTGTTTCCAAACGTTTAGCCTCATAACCAGGATGGTAAATTTCTTCAGCATAACCACCCGTTAAACCGATTTGGTTGGCGTAATCGCTATTACCTTCTAAGGCACGTTTCGTAATAGTTCTTTGCGGTAACTTTTCAAGATGAGTGGCATCAAGTGGTAGATTAGGGTTTTTAGCCCCCGAAATTCGCATTCCTTGGTATACCCAACTTCTACCAGATAATGGGTCACGAACCCCACCACCAACACAAGTAGACGCACCACCAAATGGTTCGATTTCTGTCGGGTGGTTATGGGTTTCGTTTTTAAAGTAAAGGATCCAATCTTCTTCAGTGCCATCAACGTCTACCTTAATTTCTAAAGCACAAGCGTTCACTTCAGGTGAAATCTCAACATTGTCAAGAATGCCGTTTTCCCGTAAGTAACGGCTTTGAATTGTACCTAGGTCCATCAGGGTGATAGGGCGTTCAGTTCGGCCAAGTTGCGCTCTTTTCTCTAAATAATCATTTAAAGCTGCCTTGAATAAGGGCTCGTAGCGACCGGCATCGATGGTCACGATATCGATTTGGGTGTTGAAAGTGGTGTGACGACAGTGGTCTGACCAGTATGTATCAATAACTTTCAACTCAGTTAAATTGGGATTACGGTGTTCAGATTTAAAATATTTTTGGCAAAATAACAAGTCGTCTAAGTCCATGGAGAATTTTTGAGCTAGGTTTATTAAATCAGCTTCAGTCATTTCGGTGAAACCAACAACTTCCTCAAGCTCTTCTGTAGATGAAGGGTAAATTTCAAATGGGGGTTCATCCATGGCAATGACGGTATTTTCAACCGGATTGATGAAATAATTTTCAAAAATTTGCCCTTGGTCTGGTGTGACATTGTCTAAAGTCACAACTTTAGAATGGAAGACTTTTACTTCTTCAAAACCAAGCACATGTTGGATCATTTCCGTCATCATTTGCTCATGTTCATTGTATTGACCAGTCACTTGGCGGTAGCGGAAAGTGTAGTCAGCGCTCGGGATTTCTTCGATAAAAGTTAATTTTTCAGTATCGAATAAGGCTTTTTGGACCGCTTCAAGGGTAGCTTCAGAAGCCCCCTCAAATTGGTAAAGATTGTAGAAAGCAATTTCAGTATCCGCAGCAAAATTTAAAAATTCTAAGGCCTCTTTAGTATATTTTTGACCTTCAACATCGAATTGGGCGTTATTTTTTGTAATGACTTGCATTTTTGGCCTCCAATTATTCAAAGTAATGCACAAGTGCTAAAGGTTCGATGTATTCATCACCTTTATAGACACGCATGTTTCCACCTGCAACTTCATCGATTAAGACAATGACATCAGAATTGTCTAAGCGACCAAATTCTAATTTGATGTCATATAATTCTAGGCCTTTTTCGGCTAAAGCTTCTTTGATAACTAGGGAGATATCTTGTGTTAATTTCTTCAATTGGTCATATTCGCCAGCTTTTAAAATATCTAATTGCTCTAAGGCATCTTGGGTAATCAAGGGATCTTGGCGGTCATCATCTTTTAAAGTGAACTCTACGTAGGCATCAAGTGGTGTACCTGATTCAATGTAAGCCCCGTAACGTCTGATAAAGCTACCAACAGCTTTAAAACGACAAATGACTTCTAACCCTTCACCAAATACAGAGGCTTTTTCAATCTGCATGGTGTTTTCTTCAGTATTTGAAGAAATATAATGCGTTGGAATATTCTTTTCTTTAAATAATTCAAAAAAGTATGTTGAAAGCACAACATTAGAGTGGCCTGACCCTTCAATCGTTGCCCCTACTTGGTTTTCACCTGGGTCAAATACCCCATCTTTACCCGTAACATCGTCTTTAAATTGGAAATAATATTGGCCGTTATCATCTTGGCATAAGTTTTTCGTCTTACCTGAATAAATAAGCATTGCTAAAAATCGCTCCTTTTCATAAACACATACGTTTCCATTGAATTATTTCGGAATATTCGTTTTCCGGATAACCATGTGCTTACCTTAACGAACTTTATGGGTAAAGACAAGTTAAAACTGAACATTTTAACAAAAAAGATTAATTTTGGTCGGTAAATGAGTCTTATAGACGAACATTCGATTTTTTATATGCACTTATTGTTAAGAATTTAATGTTGTCGATAAAAATTGTGCAACTTTTGTATTTTGGCAAATTTTGCTAGCGAAACTGGAAAAATGGGCAAAAAAAGACCGCCATAAGTGCGGTGAGTTGCGCACTTATGACGGCCTATCTGCCCTTGTACGTAATATTGGACATACATTTTGGGGCGGATTAGTTTATATATATTCGAATTTTTATTCAGCTTTTGGTTGGGTTTTGAGTACTTCAACCTTTTTGCCATTAATTTTCTCTTCTAATTCTGGGTACACAAGACGTGCAGTCGCTGAACCAAAGACCATTAATTCATACAATAATTGTGGATCTTCAGTGGTTCTTGATAATAAGCGTAGGTAAATTTCCCCGTCACCAGTCAAGATTAAAGTGTAGTAGCCTGCACGTTTCAAGTTGATTTCATTAATCACTGCTAAAGCTTTTGTTTGATTGTTGAAATCTTCAACTTGGACTAGTTTACGATAAGTGATTTGGTATTCCGTTATGGATGAACCTTCTTTAAACTCACGTGCTACTACGTTAAAAGGAATCGTTTTATCTTCAGCAATACGGTAAGCACCTGAGAAAACCACTTGGTCTTCATTGAATTTATTCTTCTTAACGGGTACTTTCTTATCGTTAAACATTTTCTCTAAAATTGGTTCAATTGATGGCATAGTATTCCTCCGTTTATCTTCTAAGTTCATTACTATCATCATTGTAACATAAGCCCATTATAATCCTAGAACAAGGTTGGTCAAAAGTTACATAGATTTATCACTTTCAATTCATTAGACGATCAAATACTACAGCGTAATCTCCCCTGAGCCAGACTAAAATCGGGTTCGAGCCTCCAAAAAAGGACTGCGTTTCAGTTCAAGTTGTTGCTGACGTTGTCAGCCACTGCCTTAAACTCCCAACGTTTCCTTTCTTGGCGTCGGCTCTCGCACCTTAGCTACAAATTCTGCCATAATTTCAAGTGCATCATCCGCTTCAGGAATCGGGTAAATTGGGAAGATGTGGACCATATGTTGGTGGATATCGAAATAAATCGGTAATCCCTCAGCTTCAACTTTTTCTTTCAATGCAAGTGTGTAAGTCAAGGTTAAATCTCTCGTCCCACTCACGACTAATATAGGTGGTAAGTCATTAAATGATCCGTACCATGGCGAAACTAAGGGACTAATTGCCGGAAAAGGTTTAGCGAAAGTTTCTATTTCAAGCGCGATTAATTTCGTTGGAAAATAGGCATGACCACTTTCCGACCTATCAGGTTGGCGACTTTGCGTGCCATATTAAAGTGCAATAAAGTTGGTTGTAACCAAAAGCCACCATTCGAAAGATAAAAAATAATTTTTCTTGGCTTTACTGAGCTTGGCGTCGCAAGGTCACCTTACACAGTTTAGGTATCTATAAAATCATCAAAATAATCAAATCCCATTGAACGTTTGGTCTAGCTAAGGGCTAATGGTAGCTCATTGCGTTTAATAGGATGGATTAGTAAATTTTTCCATAATGACGGATGCTCTGCGCTGAAACGCCAGCGATTTCACTGACCTTTTTTATATTGATATGCTGAAGACGAGATAAACTCAAGAAAGAAACCCAACTACCTTACCCAGTATCCTAAGAAACATAGTTATAAATCTACGCGGGCCTGCATTTCTGGTGTATAGTGATTACCCATCCCGTAAACATTTCCAAGTGCCTGAATCATGTCCTGTCTATTTGGTCTTACGCCATAGCCCAAGGACATATCCATTGCGCCAAAACCAATCTCAGTGACAACTACTTCACTATCACCTAAATGACGTGTTTTCATGTTTCCACCTCCAGGTAAATCTAGTCTAATCCCTGGAGTGCACGCTAAGAAAAATCTTTTGGTTTATTAAAAAAAGCCCAAATAAAATATTCAGGCCTAGATAATTTTAAAATGTTAGTTTTGGTTCCCAAAACGGTTCTTCTATTAGGTTTGAATCAGCAATAGCCATATCTAGTATTTCCATAACTGTTAAACTTTGGGCTAAATGTTCCTCTGC
>NZ_JVVG01000087.1:0-59706 GCF_001053265.1 Carnobacterium sp. 1290_CSPC | reverse complement strand
AATCCTTCTCCATCTTCTCCGATTAGATAATTTAAACCTACTTGCTGTATTAATTCTTCTAACCCTGCTTTTTTAATTGCTTCACTTAACTTTTCTTCGCTTACTTCTTTTCCTAATGTAATATTGTTTCTCAGTGTGTCATTAAATATAGCAACCGTTTGGGGAATTAAGCTCACATAATTGTATAATTCATTTTTGCTAATGCTTTTCATATCTTCGCCATTAATGAAAATTTCACCATTAGTTGGGGTTAACTCTTTTGTCAGTAATTTTAAAAATGTCGATTTACCACTACCTGAAGCTCCTTCTAAAAGTACATCATCGTTTGAATTTAATGTTAAATCTAAATGCTCAAAAATTTTCTGGTCCTCATAATTGAATGAAACATTTTGAAAAACAACCGAATCAATCTTCTGGTTCCTTAATACATTGGTATCATCTGGCTGTTTGAATTCCAGTGTATTAATTATCGTCTTCTTGATTTCTCCTATACTGTTTAACTTGTTTATACACTGCGATAATCCTAAAAAATTATTTATGATCCAACTACTGGAGTATTGAACAGCTACAAAAGACGCTAACGAAATTCGCCCTTGAATAGTAAAGTAGATACCAATGCCAATCGGAAGATACATAAATAAATATGATAAAGCGATAACCAATGCATTCGATAATGAGATAGCATTATTCATGTCTTTAGTACTCTCTTCTAAACCTTTTACTTTCTGATAAAATTTTTTAATGAAATAATTTTCGGATTTATATGAAGCTATTGTTTCAGCCCCACTTAAGATATCCTTTAGTATAGAAGAAAAAGATTTATTCTCTTTTGTCCAATGTCTATTACTTTCTTCTATTTTTTCTTTATAAATGTTTGTAAACAGTGGCGTTACTGATGTAAACACTAAAAAGATAACGGTCATTAAAAAACTATTGCTCATAGAAAAAGTCAAAATAACAACTAGAGTAACTAAATAGCTGACGACATTGAATAGTTGCTTTACGTAATTTTCTTCAAGTAACTTGAGATCGTTCATAAAAAATGATGTATTACTTGATACTCCTTCGGTTTTACTTAAAGAAGTCTCTTTTTCTAAAATTTTCCTTATTAATTCAGTCTTTAAAGACGTGTTAAAAAAAGCAATATTCTTATTTGTCCAAAAATCTTTTAAATAAGTAATAATAGAAAACAATATGTAACCCAAGACAACAAGAATAATGTACTTTAATAATAGAGAGGTGTCTTTTTCCTCAATAACCTTAAAAATATACGCATAAGTAGCGGCATTAAAAGTAGTCTCTACTGCTGCAAGTCCAATTAAAATAAAAGCTGCAGCTAGGTACTGTTTATTATAAAATTTAATCATTTGTATCCCTCCGTATCCGTTTGTACTGTTATTTTATCTTATTTCGAGCACTCTTTATGTTATGATATGGGTCATAAACTACCCAAAAAATACGGAGGTACATGAGTTGATAGGATTAACGTTTAGAAAAATACGTATGCAGAAAAACATTTCACAAAAAGAAGTTTACACAGGCATTGTTTCTAGATCTTTCTTTCAAAAATTTGAGAAAGGACTACACTCTATTTCTGTAGAAAAATTTCAAGAATTATTAAATAGGATAAATGTATCTTACGATGAATTTATGTATAAACATCATGGGAAACTCTTTACCACAGATGATTTTTTAGTGACTATTTTTAACGCTTACTGGAATCAAGATCCACATTCTTTAACCAACCTCCATAACAAATTACGCTTTTCGTCCAATCAAACAGAAGTCTTTTTGAGCAGAGTTGCACTATTATTCAAACTTATTTTATCTAAAGAGTCAGATGGTGATTTAAGTTTCGACTTTATCTTTAACTATCTAGACAGAATAAGCAGCTGGACCTTTTTTGAAACAAAATTATTTAATAATATTATGTCTATAGTCCCTTCTAAGAAAAGAAACCAATATTTCAAAAAAGCACAATTTTTTTTCGACAACAGCAAAGGACTAGCAGCCGTTAATAGTGAATTTGCAAACTGGTATTCTCATCTTTATGTCAATTTTATCCATTTAGCTTTGGAAGAAAAAGAACTCAATAGAGCAAAAAAAGCTATTGAAGACATGCGGATAAGTCGGCAAAATTTATATACCAGTGAGCGGAATGAACTGGCTTATTTATTTTTAAAAAACTTAATCCGTCTTTATGACAAGGAAGAAAGAGACCAAGCAATAGAAACACTAAAAAAATTAACCGATTTGTCACAAATAGTAAATAAGTTGAATAATGAAACCTATTCAAAATTGGTCACTACTCACCAAGAAAAGACTGAACCATTGCATGCTAAAAGCGAAAACTAATTAACCCAATTAAAAAACTACATAGTCTCTGGCTTGTTACGCCTTTAATCAAATCTATGCCTTATACGAGAAGGCAAACTTATAGATAATTGGATATTTTCCTGCTGGAGTGATTGATTTTGAAAAAAGTTTATAGAGAGATAACATCACTAGAGGAATGTCTGCCTTATCGTATTAAATCAAAAAGAAATAACTAAGAAAAAAATAGAACCTCTTCTGGGTCGTAAAATCAGAAGAGGTTCTATTTTTCTATTTATTATTCTTGTATCAAAAACAATCATGTATGGAACATCATTTTATATACGGTCTCGCTCTCACCCTAGTATTAAAGCGTCGTCGTTTAATGCACGTCCTGATTGTTTTTTGAACATGTCTAATAATTGTTGTACGGTTAATTGTTTCTTCTCTTCACCAGAGATATCAATCAAAATGCGCCCATTGTCCATCATCAACAAGCGATTACCCATTTGTATGGCTTGTTCCATATCATGTGTAATCATCAAGGCAGTTAATTGATCTCGTTGGATCACTTCTTCAGTTAATTTTAAAACCATGTCCGATGTTTTAGGGTCTAAGGCTGCTGTATGCTCATCTAATAGTAAGACTTTTGGCTTTTTCAAAGTTGCCATCAATAATGTTAATGCTTGACGTTGTCCACCAGAAAGCAAGCCGACTTCAGCAGTTAATCTATTTTCCAAACCTAAGTCCAATAGTTTCAAGGCTTCTTTAAATTGTTCACGTTGCTTGTTGTTGACCCCTCGTCCAAATCCAAATGAGTGTCCGCGACGGTCTGCAATAGCCATGTTTTCTTCGATAGTTAACCGGCTAGCAGTCCCCATCCGTGTGTCTTGGAATACGCGTGATACTAGGCCCGCACGTTTGTTAGCAGTAAGTTTGGTCACGTCTTTATCTTCAATTTTAATAGTTCCTTGGTCTACCAATAGCGAACCGGCAATGGCATTTAGGAAAGTCGATTTTCCGGCCCCGTTACCTCCAATAATGGTGATGAAATCCCCTTTTCCTACCTTTAGGTCGACCCCTTTTAATACGTGGTTTTCGTTTGGTGTTTTAGCTTCAAATGTTTTATGTACGCTTTGTAATGTTAATACGCTAGTCATTGGTCAATCTCCTTTCTACGCTTCTTTACTTGTGATTGAATTTTTCACAACTTTTTTACCGTGTTGACGAACAGCTGGTACCCCAAGCGCTACGGCTAGGATTAAGGCTGAGAATAGACGGACGTCGTTTGGATTGAAGTTTAATTCTAATACCAATAGTAATAGTAAACGGTATATGATTGACCCTAAAACAATCGCTAATAAGCGTTTAACAAAGGTGATGTTCTTCCCGATGGCTTCACCAATGACCACTGAGGCTAAACCGATAACCATTGCCCCAACACCCATGTTGACATCTGCATAGCCGTTGTTTTGCGCTAATAAACCACCTGATAAACCAACTAATCCGTTGGCTACCATGAAGCCGATAATCTTTGTCCAGTCTGTATTGATCCCGTTGGCTTCACTCATCATGTAGTTATCACCTGTGGCACGGATGGCTAAACCAATTTGCGTATCGAAGAACCATTTAAGTAAGGCCACGATGGCTACAACAATGATTAAACCAATGACGATAACTGCTAAAGTCTTGTCTTCAATTAATTGACGCATTTGAGTGACCAAAGTACTTTGACTTAATAATGGCAAGTTGGCTTGACCTAAAATACGTAGGTTAATAGAGTACAAACCAGTCATCGTAATAATAGATGCAATCAAAGCTGGCACTTTTAATTTCGTATGTAATAAACCAGTGATTAGTCCAGCACCTGCCCCAATGACAAATGATAGTAAGGTGGCAATCCAAGGTTCCATGGCAAATTCAAAAATTAACCGTGATACCAAGGCTGCCCCTAAAGAAAACGACCCTTCAACTGTCATATCGGCCACATTTAGGATTCGGTAAGTTAAGTAAACCCCCATCGCCAATAATCCCCATAACAATCCTTCTGATATACTGCCTAAAATAACACTCATATTAAAAACCTCTTTCTTCCCTTTATTCTGCCACTTGGATGCTATCAGGATCGATGCCCAGCGCTTCCGCCATGTCTTCATTTACGTATAATTCTAATTCTTCAGCTTGCTCAATCGGCATGGTCGAAGGATCTTCACCTTCAATTACCCGTGCTGCCATTTCAGCTGTTTGACGGCCCAATTCGTAGTAGTTTAATGAATAAGTCGCTAGTCCACCATCTTCCACTTGGTCAATTGATCCAGCAACAACCGGTACTTGGTATTGTTCAGATACCGCACCAACCGTTGACGCTGCCCCTGCCATGATATTATCTGTTGGAATATATAACAATTCCGCTTCTGACATCACGGAATTCAAGGCTTGTTGTACATCATTAGTTGAGGTGACCGTACGAATGACTGGTGTTTTACCAGCCGCTACAATGGCTGCTTCAGCTTGTTCTGCTTGAATTTGCGAGTTGACCTCACCCGTGTTGTAGATGATGCCAACTTTTTCTGCTTCAGGTTTAATCGATATTAAGAGCTCAACTTGCTTCTCAACCGGCATCTGGTCGCTTGTTCCTGTCACATTTCGGCCCGAACCCTCTAGTGATTCTGCCAAACCTGCTGTTATAGGGTCTGTTACGGCTGTAAAAAGGAGTGGTTTCTCCTCTTCCGTCACGGCTAGTGCCTGAATCGTTGGCGTTCCAATACCTAAAACCAGCTCAGAATTCTTCAACAATTGTCCTGCCATTGGATACAAGTTGGCTTGCTGACCCTGGGCATTCATCCGGTGGTAAACCACGTCAACGCCCTCTTCATAACCCAGTTCAGTCATTCCATCAATAAAACCTTGCTCCGCATCATTTAAGGAATTGTGGTCCATAATCGATAAAATACCGATATCTAAAATGCCATTATCTTCAGCATTCTCACAGCCAGCCGCAAAAATAGCTAAACTCGCTACTAATGTCACCAAGCCTTTCTTTAAGCTCAATCTTTTCATTATTTACTCCCCTTTACAATCAATCCAAAGAAAAAAGCACCTATCCAGATAAAATCTAAATAGGTGCTTATAGCGCTAAAATATCTAGCTATGCCACAATAGATTTTATCTCTACGTGGCCACTTGTTACGCAACAAAATGTTTAGCCATCATAGATACGGTTCAGTTGTTTACTGACGTTTGTATCTATGATCTAAAACAGATTTCATAAATACAAACTACCTAAAATAGCTAAAGTAAAAGCGATTATTCGTATGTAGGCTGTTCATTTTCATCAATAAATCCCCTTGAATATGGCTGTCATTCATATAGTTGCGTCTTTCAATAGCATTATCATAGATTTAAATAAAAAAATTGTCAAGCCAATTCACATAGTTTTTTCATATTATTGTTTTTTTTATAAGGTCGCTGCCAGACAAGGATTATATGCTTGCATAAACCACCCATTTTCTTCATAATGAGAGTAAGATTAAATTTAAAGGAGACAACAATTCATGCAAAACAAACGTCCATTTACCAGCCTGGCAAAAGTTGAAGAAATTGCTGCTGAAATCCCTACACCATTCCATTTATACGACGAAGCCGGTATCAGAGACCGCTGTCGTCGTCTTAAAAAAGCGTTCTCTTGGAACCCTAACTTCCATGAATATTTCGCAGTTAAAGCTACACCAAATCCACACGTATTGAAAATTATGCAAGAAGAAGGCATGGGCGTCGACTGTGCATCTTATACAGAACTTGTACTAGCAGACAAAGTTGGTTTCTCTGGCCACGACATCATGTTTTCATCTAACGTTACGCCAGCAGCCGACTTCAAGAAAGCCGCTGAACTGGGTGCGATCATTAACTTTGATGACATCACACATATTGATTTCTTCAAAGAACATGTAGGTGAATTCCCAGAAACAGTTTGTATCCGTTACAATCCAGGTGGCACATTCGAAGTTGCGAACGGCATCATGGATAACCCTGGTGACGCCAAATACGGTATGACACCTGAACAAACCCGTCAAGCCTTCCAAAAATTAGCAGACTACGGCGTGAAAAACATCGGCATCCACTCATTCTTGGTTTCAGGTTCGACATCCAACGAATACTATCCAAAATTAGCACGTACCTTATTTGAATTAGCGGTTGAATTAAAAGACCAAACTGATTTAAATATCGCCTTCATCAATCTATCAGGTGGTGTTGGGGTTGCTTACAAACCAGAAGAAACACCAGCAGACATCGACATCATCGGTGACGGCGTACGCCAAGCATACGAAGACATCATGCAACCAGCTGGCTTGGGCGATGTTGCCATCTTTACCGAATTAGGTCGTTGGATGTTAGCTGAAAACGGTGGTTTAGTAGCCAAAGTCCTACATGAAAAAATCACTTACAAAGACTACCTAGGATTAGACGCATCAGCCTCTGACCTATTACGTCCAGCAATGTACGGCGCTTACCACCACATCTCTGTTTTAGGTAAAGAAGACGAAAATGCCGACCAAACATACGATGTAACGGGTGGTTTATGTGAAAACAACGATAAATTCGCTATCGACCGTCAATTACCAAAAACAAACATTGGCGACTACATCTGGATCCACGACGCTGGTGCCCACGGTGCCTCAATGGGTTACCAATACAACGCCAAATTACGTTCAGCAGAAGTCATGTTAAAAGAAGACGGCACATTCAAACAAATCCGTCGTCCTGAAACACCAGAAGACTACTTCGCAACTATGGACTTTAATTTCTAAAAAAATATATCCAGTAAAAAGCGCCCGAACATGATGTTTGGGCGCTTTTTGCTATTTTCTTTTAGTTTGTGAACAATTAAGTCAGCCCTCTAAACTAAGCCTTCTTCTGTTAATGCTGTTTGATAGTTTACTAGGGCTAAGAATTCTTCTAGTGTGATGTCATACTTAGTGATATATTGCGCAGCTTCTACACCGACATAACGGTAGTGCCATGGCTCAAAGCTATACCCCGTTACCTGCTCTTTTCCTTGTGGGTACCGTAAAATAAAGCCATAATCTGGGGCATTTTCTGCGAGCCATTGAGCTGATGGTTGGTCTGCATAAGCCTCATCTAAACTGCCACCTATACCTGTCCATTCAGTGCCTAGCCAGTCAAAGGCTAGTCCAGTTGAATGTTCACTGGCTTGAGCTGGTGCAAAATAAGCATTTGTTAGGTCACGCGCTTCTGATTCTGAGTAGCCTTGAGCTAAGTAATCTTGAAAACCATTCTCCACATTTTGTGCTTGGTAAGCAATTGTCCGGTGGGCTGAAATAGTAGCAAGTGTATATCCAGCATTTGTAGCACCGTCGATTAGTGCAGTATAAGCATCTGTGATTGTGGCGTTATAGGGTTTACCTGAACTTGCATAAGTAAAATCCATCACTGGTTCGGTAAGTAATGGGTTAAGTTTATTGACTAATTGATATTGTGCTGAATCTACATCAACTTCTTTAGGTAGGTCTGTCAGCAACTGGGCCATGGCTGCATTTTCGTCCAGTTCCAGCGTAGCAGCTACATTTGTTGCGATATCCTTCACAGAATAAGTTTGGATGTCATCTGCATAGTCGGCTGAAAATTCGGCCATTCGACTGGCTTCTTCATCGTTTGTGGCGTTTGATGCGACTGGCGTAGTAATGGTTTCTGCCAATTCAGCTTTACGTGCTTCAGCTTTTCCCCCACCATCTGAAGAGGCAGCAGAGGCACTCTCCTCAGCGGTTTCTGTGGGCTGGTTTGTGGTGGTTTCTGTTTCGGCGTTGGTCTTACTGTAGCTGATATCGTAGGTAGCAAGCACTAAAATAAAGGCCAAGACGACGGCAATGTAGGCCTTGTTAAATAGACTGATATTCATTTTTGACACTTGAGTCACTCCTCGTTTTTCCCATTTCTCTTTTACCTGCCTAAAAATCACAGGTCCTCTATGCTATAATAACAGAGTGAGATTTCAATTAGATTAAAAAAAAGTAAAACTACTTTTAATATACAAAATTTTTAGATGAGGATGAATGAGATGAATCGTGAAGGAATTTTAAGCGCGGAGAGAATTGTTGTGAAAATCGGGACACATTCTCTTTTGAATAGTCAAAATCAGATTAATTTTAACCGGATTGACCGCCTAGCTTTGGCCCTTTCTACCTTAATTCAAGAGGGTAAGGAAGTGATCCTTGTAACCTCGGGTGCGATTGGTGTTGGTTCTGTCAAAATGGGCTTAACTAGCCGACCTACCGATATGGCATCACAACAAGCGACTGCCGCTGTTGGACAAGTAGCTTTAATGAATTTATATAGTCGGTCATTTAACTACTACAGCCAATTTATCGGGCAAATCTTGTTAACACGGGACATTATCGACTTCCCGGATTCTTACAACAACTACAAAAATGCCATGAATGCCTTATTAGGTCAAAAAATCTTACCCATTATCAATGAAAACGATGCGGTAGCGGTTGATGAAATGGACCACCAAACCCGTTTTGGTGATAACGATACCCTATCTGCCTTGGTTGCTTCGACGATGGACGCGGACTTGTTGATATTCCTAACAGATGTGGACGGCTTTTATGATGACAATCCGAAGCGAAACCCTGATGCGGTTCGCTTTGATGTCTTGCATGAGGTGACTGACGACTTAATGGATATGGCTAAGGGTGATGTTTCGGCCTTTTCAACTGGAGGAATGGAAACGAAATTGACGGCTGCTAACGAGTCTTTAAAATCCGGACAAATGACGGTGATTATGTCATCTGAAGATCCTATGCAGATTTTAGACTTAGTTAAGGGCGAATCAATTGGAACTCTTTTCATGCCAAAATAAGCGAATCTAATAGCCTTTCTCAATAGAAATGGATATAATTAATGAACACAATGAGAAAATACTCATAATTCTAATGTAATGGAGGTACGGACATGATTGATGCACAAGGTTTAGTGAATCTTGGTAAAGCTGCAAAGGTGGCTTCACGAGAATTAGGCAAGTTGCCAAGCCAACAAAAAAATGCGGCTTTATTAGCAATGGCCAAGTCTTTACGGGATAACCAAGCGGCTATTTTAGCGGCTAACCAGGCCGATATTGAAAATACACGAGAGGCTGGTCGACGCCCCGAAAGCTTTATTGAACGCATGACCTTAACTGAAAGCCGGATTGACGATATGGCCGCTGGTTTTGAAAAGGTGGCGAATTTGCCGGATATTATCGGGCAAACGGATGAAATGTGGTTTACTGAAGATGGCATTGAGATTGGGAAGAAACGTGTACCACTTGGGGTTATTGGGATTATTTTCGAATCACGTCCAAATGTAACAGCTGACGCTACTGCCCTAACCTTTAAAGCCGGTAATGCGGTCATTTTACGTGGTGGTAGCGAAACGATTCAATCCAATTTGGCTATTATTGAAGCCATTAAAGCTGGTTTATCAGAAGCTGGCGTAACAACAGATGCGGTCAACTTGATCGACAATCCTGACAGGGCATTAGCGACTCAATTTATGCAGATGAACCAATACTTGGATGTGTTAATTCCACGTGGTGGTGCAGCCTTAATTCAAAATGTCGTGAAAAATGCGACTGTGCCAACGATTGAGACCGGTATTGGAAACGACCACTTGTACGTGCACGAAGCGGCTGATTTAGACAAGGCTTTAGCCATTTTGAAAAATGGGAAGCTGCAGCGGGTTTCAGTATGTAACGCTTTAGAAAATCTACTAGTCGACGAAAAAGTCGCAGAAGCCTTTTTGCCACAAATCGTTGAACCCTTTAAAGCAGACAAGGTCGTGGTGCACGGGGACCAAAGAACGCGGGAAATCTTGCAAGGGAAAATCGATATCTTACCTGTCAATGAGGAAGATTATGCGACGGAATTCTTGGCTTACGAAATTGCAATCAAGGTGACTTCTGGCTACAATGAAGCGATTGAACATATCCAAACTTATTCATCTGCCCACACAGAAGTGATTGTAACCCAAGACTACTCGGTAGCCCGTCAATTCGTGGATGATATTGATGCTGCTGCAGTGGTTGTTAATGCCTCTTCTCGCTTTACAGATGGCGATAAATTTGGGTTCGGTGGCGAAATTGGGATTTCAACTCAGAAATTGCATGCCCGCGGACCAATGGGGATTGAAGCTTTAACGACTTATAAATATGTGATTTATGGCGACGGGCAAATCCGTCAGTAATCACCATTCGATAACAGAAACGTGCGTACTGGATGATCCTATCTGGTACGCTTTTTCGTGGTATAATGGGCGTAAATATTTTTAATAAGGAGCATTTCATGACCAAGCGCGTTTTATTTATACTGACTGGTGGGACCATTTCGGCTCGAGATTCTGACCATGGACTTGTTGCTGGGACCATAAACCAAGAACTAACTGAAATTCTAGCGTCTTCTGGATTAGACTTTACTTATCATGCAGTCAACCTGTTGTCTATCGATTCAACTAATATGCAACCGGAAAATTGGCTGCAGATGGCCCAAGTGATCCAGGACCAATACGAAATCTATGACGGATTTGTTATAGTTCACGGGACAGATACCATGGCTTACGGCGCTGCTGTCCTATCTTACCTGGTTCAAAATAGCGCCAAACCGATTGTTTTTACAGGGTCTCAAGTGCCCCTATCAAAAATTGGCAATGATGGCGTGAAAAATATCCTAGACGCTGTAACCTACGCCATTTCTGACCAAGCTTACGCTATATCAATTGTATTCCATGGGGAAGTTTTACTGGGCACCCGGTCGCGCAAAATACGGTCTCGGTCTTACCAAGCTTTTCAAACCATTGATTTCGCCAATCGAGCAGTTGTCCGGTCACAAAGGGTTTTACCTATCTTAAATCAATCTAGTGATTTAGGGCCAGTTAAATTCTACAACCAACTGAATCCGCGCGTGGGTTTGATTAAATTAACTCCCGGCCTTCCTGCTCAAGTCATTGAAGCCTATTGTCAGTTGGTGGATGTCATCGTTATTGAAGGTTTTGGGATCGGTGGGATTCCGCAATTAACCGCTCTCGATTATGCAGGGCAAATTCGGGCAGCCGTCAACCAAGGAAAATATGTGATTTTAACCACGCAGGTCCCGATGGAAGGGTCTGATTATGAGGTCTATGCAGTTGGTCAGTCAATTTTAGGGGAAAAGCATATTATTGAAACAGCCAATATCACCAGCGAAGCCCTAGTCATGAAGGCTATGTGGGCCCTTGGGAATTCGGAAGATTTTGACCATTTCAAAGCTATGATTCAAAGACCTATTGATTATGACTATCTGAAATAAAAAATAAAGCAGGTGTATCCTTTCAAGATGGTTGGGTGCACCTTTTTTATTTATTTGGGTATTTTTTTAATCGATTTAGATTTATTGGTAGCTTTATCCGTATTTATTTCCTTTCCTGTCTTCATAAGTGTAAGAACGAACCATGTACAATTCTTTATCGTATCCTGGTACATAATTGGATGATGCACAAATCCCATTTTCGTCAACCTTATTTGAATATTTGCTTTGCAAATATTGTTGTAAGCTCTCACAATGGGAATGATACAGCAAAAGAATAGCGGTTTTAAAGGTGGTTTGTATTCCTTTTAAATAAAAAAAGAGCTGAATTGGTGATTTTCAGCTCCTTGTAATTATATATATTCACAACGTTATATTGCAACTATTGATTTTACTAGTTCTTTTTCTTATATTTCTTCACTTCAGAAATAACTAGTTTTTCTTAGTATATTTCTTCACTTCAGGAATGACCTTTTCACCTAGTAAATCAATGGTTCGTTTGATTTTATCTATCGGAACGCCACCCATATCAATTTGGCCGATATACCGGTCCATACCATAGACTTCATATTGGTAGATCAATTTATCAACAATCATTTCTGGACTTCCTGCCATCATGGTGTCTTGAACCGACCTGGCTTGGGCAAATTGTTGCTTAGGGAAAATAGACCCATTTGAATGTAAGAATGATGATTTTACATGGGGGTAGAATTCCGCCAAAGCTTCTTGACCTGTAGGCGCAATATACATGGGAGAAGCTGTCGTTAAAGGATAGGTTGTTGGGTCTATACCTAGATTGGCTAATTCTTCATGATAGGCCTCTACAGCCGGATAAAAGGCCATAGCTGGTCCAGCCAAGGTAGTTAGGACCATCGGGATACCCGCACGTCCTGCTTTCACTGCAGAAGCTGGTGACCCACCAACCCCACGCCAAATTGGAATGAAGTTGTCTTTTGGTTTAGGGAAAATTTCCGCCTGGTTTAAACGGTGGCGGAATTGCCCTTCCCAAGAGATTTTTTCACCCTTTTCAACTTGCTGGTTGATGTAATTTAATAATTCAAATTTTTCTTCGAACAATTCTTCATAGTCGCGCAATTCATAACCTAATAGTTCAAATAAGCCAATTCGAGAGGCACGACCACCTACTAATTCAACCCGACCGTCGGAAATTAAATCTAAAGTAGCGAAGTTTTCGTAAATTCGAACCGGGTCAGATGTCGACACAACAGTTGATGAAGAGGATAATTTAATCTTACTCGTCGCTTGGGCAATAGCCCCTAAAATGACTGCATGGGCTTGAGAGACAAAATGTTCTTGGTGAGATTCACCAAGGGCAAAAATATCTAAGCCTGCTTGTTCAGCGTGCCGAGCTGTTTCGATTAATTCTTGAACTCTTTTTTGTTCCCCTACCCCTTGGTTGGTATGTGGGTTGGGGGCATAGTCACCTAAAGAATACAGGCCAAATTGCAAGCCTTCATTTGGTTTAAAACCAAACTTCTCTTTCATTGTTGTCATCATTATTCTCCGTTCATTTTTGAATATATTTTTAGATAGCTCTATTATAATTTCAAATCCGAATTAACACAAGATTTTAGCTTACAATTTGTTAGTTAGGAAACTTTCTGTTAGTAATAAACCATTCATTTTCCAATCAGACGAACAAAGACCTTATTTATTGAAATCGAACAAGTTCAAACCGGTTTTTGCTTCGTCTTTCGACCGTTCCACTTCACCAGAAATCATATGAACAAAAATTTCACCGGTACCTGAAATAATGGCTTCGTTCAAGTGACCACCAACTACTGACCCATCTGCACGACCAAATGTAGCATGTAGGTGGTTATATTGTTCGCCGTCCATCATCGACATATTGCCATTCAATGAAGTTAACTCTAACTCTTCACTTAATTCGTTAGGACTGTATGAACGCTCTGCCACATTGTATAGGCTGTATTTCACCTGGTCACAAGCGCCAATCCCTTGAACAGTTGCTAATGAGATTTTCTCACGCTTAGCTAATTCTGCCAAAGTAGTAATAATTTCTTCGCCTCTATCAAGTCGTACAACTAACACATCACCAAATCGTCTATAATCCATTCGTACATTCTCCTTTGCCGAAATTCACAAGTTATTTTACTTCTTCGACTAGGATAACACACCTAGAATCAAAAGTATTATCAAAAGCCATACCAAAAACCAATCGAAATCCCTAGCCGTCTTGACTAAACCGATTCACAAGTACAAAAAAGAGATAGACCCGAAACCCTATCCCTTAGTTTGAAATCTATTATTTGCTTGTTTCGCTTTGACCATAGCCATAACCGTAGCCATAACCATAACCCAATTTATTGGCATCTTCACCGTTATATACGGCACCGATCACGTTGGCATTCACCACGTCCAATAAATCTTTTGTTTTGCGTACTTCGTTTTTGTTAGCAATTCCTGAACGAACAACCACAATCACGCCATCTACACGCGTTGCAACAACTTGTGCATCGGTAACAGCTAGAATTGGTGGTGTATCAAAAATAACTAAGTCAAACATTTCTTCTAATTCGCCGATTAATTCAGCCATACGGTTTGAACCTAATAGTTCAGATGGGTTTGGTGGAATTGGACCAGCTGCTAAAATGTAAATATTTGCATCCGCAACATAGTTTACAGTATCCATGATGTTTGCATCACGATCTGTTAGTAAACTTGTCAAACCAACAGTTGTGTTGATATTGAATGTTTTAGCTACTGTTGGTTTACGTAAATCAGCGTCTACTAATAAGACACGCAATCCTTGTTGCGCCATTACAGCAGCAGTGTTAGCTGTAACAGTTGATTTACCTTCCCAACCACCAGATGATGTGAACATGATTGATTTAAAATCACGGTCAACCATTGAGAATTGGATATTTGTACGGATTTGACGGAAAGATTCAGAAATGACATCATTTGGTTGCGTAACAGTAATTAAACTAGCGCCTCGGCGTTGTTCTGCATTCATCCTGTCAAAATGTTTTCTTTTATTCTTAAACAAAATTGAACCTCCTAGACACGACGACGGTTTCTAGAACCATCATTGACTGCATTACCTTTGAAGCGCGTATCTTCAACTTTACTTTTATCCATTTGTGGAATAGTTCCTAATAAAGTCCAACCAAGCTCTTCAACGATATCACTGCTCTTAACTGAATTATCTAACATTGCATTTACTAATTGCCATACAACACCGACAATCAATCCTAATAATGCACCAATGATGATGTTTAAAATCACGTTTGGTGAAGTTGGCGATTGACTAGGCTCCGCAGGTGTCACAATTGAAACATTCTCAACTTGTAATACTTGCTGAACAACGTCAGAAAAGCTAACGGCAATCGCATTTGCTAAGTTAGCAGCAACATACGGTGATTCATTTTCTACAGAAATTGTAAATAGTAATGAATCTGAATCCATAGAAACTGTAACGTTTTCTGCTAATTCACTAGCAGTCATGCCTTCTGCTTCAGGTACATCTGCAATGGCAGGATCTAAAACCAATGGCCGACTAACCAATGATTGGTAAGTATTTAAAAGCGTCAAGTTTGCTTGTAATCCTGCTTGTGTGATTGTATTTTCCGTAGTAGCAGTAGCAGTATTATTTACAACAATATCAGTTGTAGATGTATATTTTGGTGACATTAAGAAAAATGTCACTAAGGCTGCTAATACAATCCCAATAATAGTGGTTGAAATAATCTTCCAAATATTCGCAGTAAGAATATTCAGTATCTCAATTAAAGAGATTTCTTGGGTGTCGTTCATCTCGTCCTCCTCGAGCAAATATAATGCATATTATTTACTTCTTATTTGAATATAATATCATAACTATGTCAGTCTACCATACCAGTTTTTAAGTTTTCAATAAGATATTGTGATTCCTGGTATTTTTCACTTGGTTCTCATTATCCGTTTTCAGATGTTTTCGCATCACGTTGAACAAAATCAACCAACTTTTTGTTTAGGGTATCATCATCTACAGCAGTTAAATCTAATGTTTCAACAAATTCATAGATTTCTTCAACTGGTCGACTCTTAATTTTACCAACAAAAATCTTATCATCTACTTTTTGTCCAGTTGTTTCATCCGTTAATAGTAACTCTTCATATAATTTCTCACCAGGACGAATACCACTTTCAACAATCGGAATTTCTTTTTCAGTAAAGCCTGACAATTTAATCATTTTCTTAGCAAGATCCAGAATCAATACATCTTTACCCATATCTAAGATAAATAATTCACCACCCTGTGCCTTAGCACCTGCCTGGATAACCAAGCGACTAGCTTCAGGAATCGTCATAAAGTAACGGCGCATTCTAAAGTCTGTGACTGTAACTGGGCCACCTTTTTCAATTTGCTTTTTGAATACAGGAATAACGGAACCACGCGAACCTAGTACATTACCAAAACGTACAGCAGCAAATTTCGTATGGGACGAAACTTTATCCATACCAGTAACTAGCATCTCTGCCATTCGTTTAGAAGCTCCCATCACATTTGGTGGATTATTCGCTTTATCTGTAGATACCATGACGAAGACATCAACATTGGCATCCTTCGCTGCGGTTGCAACGTTCATTGTTCCGAAGACATTGTTCTTCACTGCTTCAGTTGGATTAGCTTCCATTAACGGCACATGTTTATGCGCTGCTGCATGGTAAACGATATCTGGTTTGTAGGTTTGCATGATTTGTTCAATATGCTCTTTATCTTGAACGTCCGCAATGATTGGAATAATCCGGGTATTTGGTAAGTCTTTTTGAGCGAACTCTTGGTTAATCAAGTAGATTGAGTTTTCCCCGTGACCTAAGAGGTAAATTGTTTTTGGTGCGAATTTCGCTACCTGCCGACAAATCTCAGAACCAATTGAACCACCAGCACCTGTTACTAGGATATCTTTACCTGAGATTTGGCGTAATGCGTCTGAATCATCTAGCTCAACTTCTTCACGACCCAACAGATCAGAAATTTCAATTTCTTGAGGACCAGATACTGTATCCATTTGATAGCCTAAAAGTGTTTTTTCAACTGAAGGCATCTGACGAACGTCTACCTCGTATTCAATACCCCAATCTAAAATTTGTTCAATTTTTTCACTTGGCAAAGTTGGTGCAGTAATAATGATATTTTGTAAATGATATTGTTCGATAATCTCTGGAATATCATCAACATGACCTAGAATACTTAAATTATCCATCTTCTTATGTAGAAGTTCTTTATCGTCATCCACGAACCCAACAAAGCGATAAGCCCCATCATTTTTAAATTGTTTGAGGAAGGTATTTCCTCCTCGACCAGCGCCAACAAGCAATGTTGGTTCAAAGACGCCTTCACCATTCGGTAAGTTATCTCTACGATCCATTGCGAATCGCCATAATGCACGTGACACAAATGTTAACCCAATAGCGAATACAGCTAATAAAAAAACTAAACGAATGGAAAAACTTCTATAAATGATAGCTGCAGACGCTAGAGTTAAAATTGACGCAATAAAATGGGTAACTAGTAAATCCGATGCCCCTTTGAAACTCATATAGCGGATAATCAAATTGTAGTTTTTGGTTCCTAAACTAGCTAGTATATAGGCGATGAAATATATAATAGATAAGCCTGCCGTCATTGACACGGTTAAACCTACATACATCTCAAGTAGTAAATATGACGCAAAACCAGCGACTAATATCGATACAAAATCAGCAATCGCTAGTATCGAATATTTTTGGTATTTAGAAAAATTCATTTACGCGTTACGCTCCCAACTTGTTCTTTTCTTTTTTCCTGATATGTATTTATAACAAACTACAAATCCAATAAACTAAAACAAACCAAAAAATTTCTTCTTACGTTTTGGTTGGTCTAAGACAAAGTTTGTGATCATGGGGTCGCCATTCACCAAACTTTTCGCATTGGCTTTAAAATCAAATACGATACTAGTCCCATACTCAGCCTGCATTTTATTGAAGGCTGCCTCCATTTTAAAGCCCCTAGGTCCATGTGGACGGTGGGCATCTGAAGCGAGCATATGGACAAGATTTTCTTCAATCAGCAAACGACTCGTTTCTTCAACACCAGAACCAAACTCCCCTAAATATGAAGCTGCTGTTAACTGTGCGTAACAACCCATCTCCACAAAACGTTTTAATATTTCTGGTTTTTCAATAATCTTTTGATTTCTTTCTGGATGAACAATAATTGGTCGAATATTACGGGATAACAGATCAAAGAAAACTTGTTCTGCATAATGCGGTACTTCATGGCTTGGAAATTCAATTAAAATATAATGGCTATCTAAATCTGTAAATAAAATTTCAGCTTGGTCAATATGGTCCAATAATTCACCATGAAGTCTTACTTCTTGTCCTGGGAATACAACCAAATCAATGCCTCTACGGTCCAACTCTACTTGTAATTGACCAACCGCTTCTTCAACCTTGCTTCGTTCATTAACGAATTCTGAATTACGGTGGTGAGGTGTGGCTAAAATATGGGTAATGCCTTCTTGGACAGCGACATTCGCCATCTCTATTGACATTTCAATATCTTTAGCACCATCATCCACCCCAGGTAATATATGATTATGGATATCAATCATTACATTCCCTCCTTTTCATTTATTGAATAAAGTATTGTGATTACTATATACACAAAAAAAGATTCAGGGTACATGAATCTTTTTTGTAAATAAGGCATGTTGATTTCTACAATATACTGTATATAAACAATTTATATGTAAGAAATTGGTAAAGTCACCTTACAATTTCACAACAATCATTCATTTCTAACTACTATATACTCTACCGCTTTTCAACCAATTTTAAAACATCATTTTCATCATAAACTAATTTAATATCCATCAAAGTAGATGACCCAATCAATTCTTTGAGGAAAATACGGTCGCCTTCCCAAAGAGTTAGGTCAAAAATCTTATCCTTGTCTACCCAAGCTAGGTCCCCTTCTCTGGTTTGTCCGACCTCATTATTTTCCAATTGACCCGTATATAAGAAAATATACATAGGTTCTTGGTCAGCATAGATAAAAGTGACTATTCCTCGAAAAACGGCTGATTTCAAGTTATGGCTAGCCTCTTCTTTGACTTCTCTTTCCAAACATTCCATAGGTGATTCACCATGTTCAAATTTGCCGCCGATACCAATCCATTTCCCACGGTTGACGTCGTTGGCTTTTTTCGTCCGGTGGAGCATCAAGTATTGGTCTAAGTCATTTTCCAAGTAAATAAGTGTTGATAACATAAAGCCTCCGCTTAGTTTAAGTCAGCGTCTACTAGTAACCCCATACCTAAGGCACCCTTACCTCCGTGAACCCCCACAACAGGTGTTAAATAACGGATAATGATATCTTCATTTGGATAGTGTTCTAAGAAAAAGTCTCTGAATTCAACGGCCTTATCATAGGCATCACCGTGGGCAAAGCCTAAATGCAGACGGTCACCAAATTGATTGCGGGCCTCTTCATAGATATGCAACCAAGATTTTTTAATCTTTCCTTCAGTACGGATTTTCTCAAAAACGTCTACTGTCCCGTCATCTTCAAATCGTAGGATAGGATAGATTTTTAATACAGACCCGATAAAGGCTGAGGCTGCTTTGGCCCGGCCACCTTTGACCAAGTTGTTTAAATCTTCAATAAAGATATAAATTTCTGAATCTTGAATCATTTGGTTCATTGCTGGAATAATTTGTTCAGCTTTATAGCCTGATTCAATCAGACGAATCAATTCTTTCACTTCGTGAGTAATAATAATGGATACAGCCTTGGTATCTATTAAGTGGACATTGATTCGATCTTGATATTCTAGCATGACCATACGGGCTGTTTGGAAGGTCCCACTCAGTTTACTAGACATAAAGACCCCATAAACCTCGTCGTAACCCTTGGCTACTAGTTCATCCATAATTCGGTAATAGTCCGCTAGTTCGGGTTGAGATGAGGTTGGCAATTCGTCTACACTCACCATTTTGTGGTAAAAGTGTTTCGAACTCATTTCGTTTGTGGTATCATCCATCACTTCGCCATCTTTAAAAGCGATCTTTAAGGTTACCTCGTACACATCGGGATGGTTTTTTAATTCGTCAGGCAAACTAGATGTACTATCTACAATGATTGCTGAGCGCATAATATTCTCCTCCTTGTAACACTTGGTGTGTTGTGTTTATTCAAGGTACATTATAACAAAAAAAATGCGATAAATCGCATTTTTCTCGAATATTACAAGTTAGCATTCACTAGTAAAAAGATTCCAACCGAACCGTTCCCTACATGGGTCCCTACAACCGGCGTTAAAGCAGAAATAGTTACTTGTGACATATCCATATCATCTGACATATTGGCAACAAGCTCTAACGCGCGTTCTGAAGCGTTTGAGTGGGCTATAGACACATGTAAACGGTCGCCATACTTAGCGTGGGCAGTCTCGTAAATCCCTTTGAATTTTTCTTTCATTTTACGGTCAGTACGGATTTTATCAATCACTTCTAGCGCACCCGTTTGGTCAATTTTAATTAAAGGTGTAATTTTTAATAGGTTACCAAAGAAGGCACCGGCAGCTGATAAACGGCCTCCTTTTACTAAGTTATCTAATGAACCCACCAAGATGTAAGTTTCACTTTCATTAGCAATTTGTTTTAGGGCGGGTACGACAGTTTCTGCAGTATGACCTGCTGTTAATAATCGTAAACACTCACCTACCAAATGTTGCGACACAGCTGATGTCGATTTAGCGTCAATAATATGGGTTGTAACTTGATCGGTAAACTCTCTTGATACCGCTTCTAATGAAGACAGAGTGCCACTTAATTGACTAGCAATCACAATGCCATAAATTTCATCATAGCCAGCTTTGATAATTTCTTCATATAGGTCATAAATTTGTCCGTTTGTCGGTTGTGACGTTGTTGGTAATACTGTCATATTTTCTAATTTATTATAATAGTCTGAGATCACTTGGGGGTCACTAGAATCTTCACGCACTTCTCCATCAGGAAAAATAACACTCAATTTAATCTGAAATACATTCTCTAGACTGCTTAGGTCTTCTGGTAAAGTTGCTGTTGAGTCAACAATAATTGCTGTTTTCATATTTATGGGTCTCCTTAAAAAATACATCATTGTACTAAAGATGGTGTCGACATAGTTTACCATGACCGCGAGGCAAAAAGAAGAGCAAGTTTTAACACCTAATCCTTTTCCTAGTTACCATAACTAGATTGTCTATAAATTTTCATTACCCATCACAACGCGCATCAATTTCAGCAGTCTTATTAAATACACGTTTACGATTTGATGAGTTAACAAGCAGTACAACAATTCATATAGAATGAAAGAAATACCATGTACTAAAGTCCCTAATGTATAAATCAATTCTTCTACGTCTAATGCTTGCACTAGCGCATCTGAAACGTAACCTACCATAGCTAAAGCTTGCCCCGAAATAAATCCAGCGGAGGCTTACCCTGCTTTACGTGCAAATGAATAAAGAGAATACACAGCACCATCTTGACAATTATGTGTTGTCACTGCACTATCATTTACAACCTTTATAATTGCCGCCCAGATAACTAAATTGAACACAGCAAATCCAAGATAACCCATACCTGTCATCACACTATATACATATTATCAGTACTGTTGAAGTACAAGGTTGAAGATATGAGACCAACAAAATTCATGATAACTGAGGCTAATTCTTTTTTACCAAAACGGCTGGCTATATTTTTGTAACGACGTAGCTTCCTTATTCATCATCACACGTTCAGTAGTATTTTTATTCCAGATGATAGGCATTTTAAATATACTGTTATCGTTGCACTAGAAAAAATATACGTTTATTATATTTTGTTGGCATACGTAACAGTTAATATATGCGATAAAAAAATAAACTCTATGAAGTTTATAAACGATAGTTGTATTTTGCAAACAAAAAAACACCTCACTTCAAATCAAGAAGCAGAGGTGTTATCCGTTCGTTTAACTAGCTATTTTTTCTTTTTCAGTAAGAATAATACCAATAACGAGTCCAATCAGAGCTGGGACTAGCCAGCCAAATCCAAAGGCATAGAATGGCAGAATCGTATCAGCAAAATGACCAATAGCTTCTCCACCGATTGCATCAAAGATGCCTTCGGGTAAAGTTTTAATGAAATCGAATAAGGCTGCAAACATTGTAAAAATAGTAACCCAGCGATATACATGTTTACTGGTATAAATAGGTTCACATAAAGCGATAATAACTAATGAAATTGCTAATGGATACAAAAACATTAATACCGGCGTGGATAAGCCGATAATCGTTGTTAATCCTACGTTTGAAACAAGGAAAGATAAGACCGCAAATAAAATAGTCCAATTGGTCAATGATAATTTATTCGGGAAAAGTTCTTCAAAAGTTTCTGCACAGGCTACAATTAATCCGATTGCTGTCTTTAAACATGCGAAGACCATAACTATCGCTAAGATGACTGAGCCAGCAGTTCCAAAGTAGTGTTGCGTAATCAAGGAGAGCGCGATACCACCATTTTCTTGTACATCAATAAAACCACGACTTTGTGTACCTAAAATAGCTAAGCTGAAATAAATTAAACCCATTAATATAGCAGTTAACAAACCGGATCTTACTGTTGAATTGGCCAAGTTTTTAGGTTCATTCACGCCTAATTTACGGATTGAGCGAATAATAATGATACCAAAAGCCAATGCTGCTAAGACGTCCATCGTATTATAACCTTCCAAAAACCCTTGGAAAAAGGCTTGATTTGAATAGCTAGCAATTGATTCAACTTCAGCTACACTTATTTCCGGCATCGTAAATGCCCGAATAAAAATAATTGCTAAGAAAATAAGAAACACAGGATTTAAGAACTTACCAATATAATCCATAATGTTTGATGGCCGAAGTGATAATGCCAGGGCTACCCCGAAAAATAAGGCTGAATAAATCAATAAAGCGACAGGTGACTCAGCGAAACTTGTTGTCGCAAAACCCACTTCAAAAGATACAGATGCCGTCCTTGGACTAGCGAAGAATGGGCCTATAGTTAAATACAGTGCTACCGTAAAAAAGTATGCATATTTTCTAGAAATCTTACTTGCTAAATGAAAGACACCTTCTGAGTGTGTCATCCCCATAGCAGCTACTGCCAGTAAAGGTAGCCCAGTTGCTGTAATGATAAAGCCTAGACTTGCTTGCCAAACATGGTTACCAGCCATTTGTCCCATTAAAACAGGGAAAATAATATTACCAGCACCAAAAAATAAGCCAAACAACGTGGAAGCTACGACAATGAGCTCGCGCATTGTCAGCTGTTTATTTAAATTTGGTTTCATAATTATAACTCCTTTTCGTATTCAACAAAAATACCATATCCTAACATAATACAACATTACATTAAGATAAAATTTAGGGAATTTTAATCCTATCTTCTTTTGAATTACGAATATTTCATAGGGAATTTTCTTGTAAAACATAGAAATATGCTATAATTTATAGCGTTAATAGGATGGGGAAGTAGACGCAATAATCAAATATATTTCAATATGCTTTCGTCCGTACAAAAATTTTTTAACAACATTTAAGGAGAACACTATGCAAATCGCGATTGTAGGATTAGGTGTAGCTGGAAATGGCACCCTGAAGGCCCTGATTGATTTTAAGAACCAACATCCAAAGCAACCCTTAACAATTGATATTTATGATGAATCTACGTCCTTAGGCAATGGTTTCCCCTATCAAGAGGACGACCATAAGTTAGTAATGAATTCATATGCGAAAGATTTGTCTATCGAAGCAGATAATCCTAATGATTTATTAGACTGGTTGTCATACCACCACAAAGAATACTGTAATCCAGGAGCTTTTATCCCCCGTGCAATGTACGGTGATTATCTAAAAGACCGTATGAAACATTATTTAGACAATGACCACGTTCATATCCATTACCAACGTATTCAAGACATCCAAGTTGTAGATCAAGCAGGTAGTCATATTACAGGCAGCCAGGAAAAGAATTACTACTATCAATTACAAACAGCTGATGGTTATTGGCAAAATACCATTTATAACGTCGTTTTTTTAAATATCGGGCATCCACCTTATGCGGATCACTACCATTTAATGGGGCATAGCGGATACATTCACGACCCCTACCCGGTAATGGAGAAACTTGCCGCCATTCATCCTAGTAAAAAGATTGGCATCATTGGGTCTGGCTTAACTGGTCTAGATGTTATGCGTTACTTGCAATATCACTATGCTGGTCAACTCGCTCGTTCAATTACCTTCTTTACGCGATCCACACCATTTTCCTCTGTTAAACAAGGGCCATATGATGGTTATATTCAGGCTACTTTTAATATGGATTGGATTAAAAATCAGCAGTCAGCCCATAATGGTTATATTCCACTAGCTAATATTTTGGAAACTTTTATGGGAGATATGGCAGTTAATAATGTAGATGTTAAACGCGTAGTTGACAGATATAGTAGTGGCTCTATCACGCAGATTCGTCAAGAATTAGCCCACTATGATCGCGATTTACATATATTCCAAATTTATGCGGGTATTGTCACGCCTTATTTGCCTTATATATACATGGGCATGTCGGTACTGGACCGCAATAGATACAAGCAAGAATATATGCCTATTTTTGAACATTTCAGAAGTCAAATGACACATGAAGCCCTAGAGGATATTATGCAGTGGTATGACGAGGGTAAGGTAACCTTCCACGATAAACTGGCGGACATCAAACCATATAGTGATGGGGGGTTTGAATTGATTTTTGAGAACGGTTCAAGCAAGCATGTGGATATTTTAGTGAATGCAGCTGGATTTGAAAGTCAATTACTACCGGCAACACAACAAGTTGTATTCATAAAAAACATGGTTAACCGTGAAATATTTACCCCTGCCTTAGACGGTGGTGTGCTAGTCACCTGGCCTCAAGGACAAGTCATTTCTCAACGGTATGGAACGCTCGACAACCTCTTCTTGACAGGTCGTTGGATTATGACCACACAATACGGAAACAACAATGCAAAAATGTCTTTTGCCTATGGACAACAAGTCGCAAAACAATTTCTAGATCGGCAAGTAAAAGCGTATAAATAAATAAAAGTCTGACTTGATTTAAGAAGCATTGCAATCAAGTCAGACTTTTCATTTTATACTGCTAATTGATTTGATCCATCTCTATAATTAATCTCAATCCCTGGTTGATTATTTGGAATATAAACATGGAATTGCAATTCACCATCATCCTCAATGGAATAAGCCTCCATGAAAATACCGCGCGCTAGTAGTTCATCCCCCATGAATAAAGGCGTAATCCGGTAACGGACATGATTTTCACTATCTTCAACGTAGGCAGCCACATAGTTTTCAAAAGGTAGCATACCTTCCACATTGAAATACCGGGTCCCGGTCATCAAGTTCAGCAAATTATCCTGCTGACCAGTCAACTGAAAACCAATTAAATGACTTCGGTTATACAACCAGCCAGCCGATACAATATCATACCGATTTTGTTGCCAACCAGTTGGGGTGATTGCGGTCAAAGCTTCTCGTTGTTCCGATTCAGCCGGCATCAAGTCCGCCCCTAACAAGGCATTGGCTTCAGACACCCGACCCAAATCATCCAAAGGGCTATACCGCTCCCAAGATTCTTCAACATCCGTCAAATCAGCATCCGTAAAAATCGGCACATTGTCATTCACTTCAACATAAGCCTGCCCGCCCGGCACATTAGGCGGACTCTGGTGGTAGAGCTGACCTAAATCCTCAGCCTCTTCCAGCGAAGATGCCCCTTGTTGGCTTTCAGACGCCGAGTCACCACTTGATTCTGATTCAGATGAAGAACTTGCCCCATCCCCACTACTATCTTCTATAGAAGAAGATGCTTGGTCGTTCTTATTCCCTTCATCAGCCTGACGCACCCGCGACGACTCAGACGCTAATTGGTGGTCCTCCAAAATCTCCTGGTAAATCGACGACGTCCGGGATACCTCTTTGGCCACCTCAACTGGCTCAGCCAACCGCTCTTCCGCCATCCGGTTACCAACCCATAGAAATAGGATTAATCCCGCCAGAACCAGCATGGCAAATAACCGCTTATCCTTAGGACCATTTTGATTTCTACCAGCCACCAACAATACCTCCCTCTCACTAAATCTCTGCCTTTTATCATACCATATTTCCATTTTTTCTGGGCAAAAGGACCAGCACTTTCATGGCTGACAAGCCAATTTAGACAAATTTTTTCGTCAATAAAAGGACTGCAGCTTTTAGCCACAGTCCCTTGAAAATTTTATAATTTACCTTGGTTATAATATCGGCCTTAAAATTAGTCACCGTTGTAAATAGTTGGTACGATCATGTAGTCAACCGTACGTAAAGCACCTAGGTCACGACCACCTGCATATGAAATACTTGATTGTAAATCTTCTTGCATTTCACGCATGGTGTGCCATAAGCTACCGCGGCTTTCAATCAACATTTTCTTACCTTCAACATTTTTATAGATACCTTTTTGGAATTGAGATGCTGAACCAAAGTATTCTTTGTAAGTTACACCATCTTGCTCTACAGTTTCACCTGGTGATTCAACGTGGGCAGCTAATAATGAACCGACCATAACCATTGATGCACCGAAACGTACAGATTTCGCAATATCACCGTTTGTACGGATACCACCATCAGCGATTATTGGTTTACGCGCTGCTTTAGCACATAATTTAATCGCTTGTAATTGCCAACCAGCAGTACCAAAACCAGTTTTGATTTTAGTGATACATACACGACCAGGTCCAACCCCTACTTTAGTAGCGTCAGCACCCGCGTTTTCTAAATCACGCACTGCTTCAGGTGTTGCCACATTACCAGCAATTACAAATGTTTCTGGAATCTGTTTTTTAATGTATTTAATCATATCGATAACAGTCTCTGAATGACCGTGCGCGATATCAATTGTCATGTAGTCTACGCGTTCACCACTTGCTTTGATTTCATCGATGAAAGTATATTCTTCTGGTTTTACACCAACAGAAATTGACGCAAATAAACCTTCAGCATTCATATGCTTGATAAATGGCATACGTTTTTCTGGTTCAAAACGGTGCATAATATAGAAGTAACCTTTGCGGGCCAATTCTTCAGCTAACTCTTCATTTAATACAGTTTGCATGTTCGCTGGCACAACTGGTATTTTAAATTCACGACCTCCAAATTCAATTGAAGTGTCTGCCTGGCTACGGCTTGTAATCACACATTTAGCAGGTATTAATTGGACTTGTTCATAATCAAAAGTTTCCACGAATTCAACTCGCCTTTCTCTCTATCAATATCTTCAACAGCAAAAGGTGTCCGTAAACACCAATTCGTATTCTACACACTTACTTTCTGAATTGCAAGTTTTATTTATTCGTTTTTTTAGCTATTTGTCAAATTTTATCCGAATCAAGGCATAAATTGACTGCCTTTTTCATCAATAAACGAACGTTATCCTTTCGAATTAACCCGAACATTACTAAATTCAAAACAAGCGGTTTTACCCTCGTAGAATTTATATTAAAAGACGAACTTTTAATCTCAAAGAATTTTTATTTAAACAAAAAAGAAACTAGCTTATCACTAGTCTCCCTCTTGCAAAGAAAAATCTACCTTTATACTTGCCAGCTATCATTAAATTCTTCATGCGTTTTTAAGGCATCAATCGTCGGCATCCCACCTTGGGCACCAAATTTTTGAACAGATAAAGAACCTGCAATTGAGGCGAATTGAATGGCGTCAGCTAAGCTATTACCTTTAGATAAGGCCACGGTAAAAGCACCTGAGAAGGTGTCTCCAGCACCCGTTGTATCCACTACATTCCCTTTAATAGCTGGCACATGGACAGCCATTTCTCCATCATGGTAACGGACCCCATCACCACCCATTGTAACCAATAACTGGGCTGGGTATTGGCCCAATAATGCATCCGTTTCCAAATCACCAAACATCGCTTTAGCTTCTGTTTCATTTGGCAATAAATAGTCCACTTTCTCTAAATAGGCCTTGTCAATCTCAATAAAAGGCGCTGGATCATAAGTCACCTGAATGTCATGCGCGTCTGCCAAATCGATTAAATATTGAATAGATGGCATAGGGATTTCATTTTGAATCACAAAATAGGTACAAGCTAACAAGTCCGCTTCCACTGATTTCAAGTAGTCAACGGTGACTTCTTGGTTAGCACCAGGCACATAAATGATGGCATTATCCCCTTCAAAAACGGTAATATGCGCTGAACCTGTTGTCGTATTTTCAATTGTTTTAACAGCTGTCACATCCACACCATTTCGCGCTAAGTTAGCCTTAGTTTCTTGTCCAAATTGGTCGCCACCAACGCAACCAAACATTTGCACCTGTCCACCTAGTCTTGCTGCTGCCACCGCTTGGTTGGCCCCTTTACCACCAAAAGTTGTTTCAAAAGCTTGACCATAAACCGTTTCACCTTGCTTTGGTACACGGTTTGTCGTTACAACGAAATCTGTTGAAATACTACCAATTACACCGATCATTTAAAATTCCTCCTCATGTATCATTCTTACCTATATTATACGTTATTCATGCCAACTAAACAGAATTTTTCCGAAAAAAAGAAGCCGTGCACTACACACGACTCCCATTTTACAAGCATAAAGTTATTCTAATTCTAAATGATTTCTAAGTTCTGCAGAGGTATCTGAAATTTGCGATTCAGATAAGATATTGTAATAAATACCTGTCGACATATCGCCCGTACCCACTAAAGTAGTAGATTCAACATTTTCAGAATCAACTCGGTAGTTCAAGGCTAATTGGGCCATATCTGAAACAGTTAAGTCAGTAACCACATTGGCTTGTACTGTGTCAAACAAGCTACCTAGAGACCCAATATTAGATACATCAGAATACTTGTCTAAGATGGCTAATAGGACTTGGCGTTGACGGTCAGCACGCCCATAATCACCATTTGGATCATCGTAACGGTTACGAACGTATGCTAGGGCTTCAGCACCTGTTTCCAGGGTAATTTGACCTTCTGGGAAGGTATATTCATCTTGAGAGAAACTGAAATCATTGTATAAGGATACCCCACCAATTGCATCGATGATGTTCATCATACCCGTCATATTCACTAAGGCATAGTAGTCAACCGGCACGTCCAATAGGTTTTGAACTGCATTGATTGAACCAGATGCCCCACCGGCCATGGCATAAGCACCGTTAATCTTGAAATCAATACTTGAAACATAAGTATCACGTGGAATGGATACCATTTTAGCAGTTTGTGTATTCGGGTTAATGGTCACAAGAATCATGACGTCAGTATTTTGTTCACCAGTCGTTCTTGTCCCCCCTGAGTCCATCCCCATGAGTAAAATAGAAATTGGCTCTTTATCCGATACAGTCACTTCTTCTTCACGGACTTCTTCTACCGGTTCCGCACCATCGGCGTCCGCAGGTTGATAAATCGCGTCTCCTGTTTGGTCAATTC
This sequence comes from Carnobacterium sp. 1290_CSPC, assembly GCF_001053265.1. Lineage (NCBI taxonomy): Bacteria > Bacillati > Bacillota > Bacilli > Lactobacillales > Carnobacteriaceae > Carnobacterium > Carnobacterium sp. 1290_CSPC. The sequence goes on along the minus strand of NZ_JVVG01000087.1, from coordinate 30,496 downwards.
GGTAATATGAGTATGCAAGAATCCCGCCCCCAATAATTAAAAAGGCTAACAATACCCATCCAAAACAACCCAATAATCCACGACGTTTCTTACGAGGATGCTCCTCATGATACGCTTCCCTTTGACTTCTACGATGGCGACTTTCTCTATTTGCCATATAATCCCTCCTCCTCAAAGATAGATATAAAAACTTTTATAAATTTTATGCTATTTATTATTCTATGATTTATTCTGCAACGGTGGTTTCTTCAACAGGTGTATCGGTCACGGGTTCTTCAGATGTAACCGGCGCTTCTGAAGTGGCAGGTGCTTGTTGACCCGTTTCTGGCACGCTTTCTTCAGGTACTGTCATTGATTCTGATGTTGCCGGCGCTTCATCACTATAAGTATCGCTATATGTATCTGTATAATCGGATGTTTCCGAATAAGTAGATGAATCGTAATATGTTCCCGTGTCTTCTTCCATAGTTGGGTCACCGTATGTATCCAAGTCACTACTTGTATCCTCAGTCACAGTGCCACTTGGGTCAAAGCCAGCAGTAATATGTTCTAGCAATTCATCATCTAAAGTGGTTGGAATCGTTTGATCTTCATTTTCATCGATCAAGTCTGTGTTCCCTGTTGATTCTAAGTAGTCATTAATTGAATAACCAAAGATATATTTGACCAGTTCATTCAAGTCTTCTCTTGAATATACCCCTTGTTGAATGGCCATCTCATCATCTGTTAAGACGCCGTCCCAATTCAAGTCAGACACTGGGAAGTAGGTTGGTTCAACCCCATACTCTACAGGGTAAACAATAGCTGAATTAGTTGCTTCATAATCGATATTGTCTTGCATGATGGATACATTTTCTAAACGCTCTAATTCTGGAATTAACATGTAATAACCAAAATCAAGGTTTAGGTCAACATAGTCATCAAAGACTAATTTATTTAAATTATCCATGGCTGCTAAGTAATTTGACTGCAAGGCAAACATATTATCCACTGTAATATTTGTTTTAATATCATCACCTACGGCATCTAAGATGTCATTGTAATTGGTAATTGTTCCAAGTGAGATGACCTTATCTACTACCGCTTCGATTAATTGTTGTTGTCGTTTTTCACGGCCAATATCGCCTTCAGGATCCGATTTACGCATCCGCACGTATTGCATTGCTTCTATGCCAGATAAGGTGCGTGTTTCGCCTTCTGTAAAAGAAACGTCATTTTGAGTAAAAGTTAAGGTTGGCGTAATATCCACACCACCCAAGGCATCAATCACGTCCATAAATCCTTGCATATTGACATTCACATAATAATCAATTGGCATATCTAAATAGCGTTGTAGGGAGTTGATTGTCCCTTCAATCCCATTATAATTCATATAAGCATGGTTTAATTTATCAAATTCATCCGTATCACTTTGGACCCCTAAGGCATCCCTTGGAATAGAAACGACAGTTGATTCGTTGGTCTTTGGATTAATGGTGAAGACCATCATTACATCCGTCCGCGTCTCCTCAACATCCTCGTAATAAAGCGCTCCGCTATCAAGACCTGTTAGTAAAATAGTAATTGGTTCGCCATTTTTTAATTGTGCATCTGCATCACGAAGTTGCGCTGAATTCACATCCTCATAAATATCAGAACCGAATCCAGAAATATCAGCATATACTTTAAATGCAATCGCACATATAACGACTACCACAGCCGCAGCACCTAAAATCCAATAGGTTTTCTTTTCTTTAGGCAACCATTTTGATGATGTAAGGGCCTTTAAATTGAATGAATTCGCTTTTTTATTATCGCGGCGACTAGGGGCTTGATTCTTTTGATTATCTTGCTTTGTCATAAGCGCTCCTCTGGAGAATTATTAGGAAAATTGCTGGGTTTTCTTAGCTAAAAATATCTGTTTTATCTTGTGAAACTTAAGCAATCTATACCAATTTACATTATAGCATAATGAAATTTAACTTCATTTCAATTTAAATAATCTTAATAATTATATATGTGAAAAAACCATTAAGTTTGCATGACCGCCCTTAATGGTTACATTCATTTCTTTAATCTTTTTGTTGCGTTAAAATAATTGGGCCATCTTCGGTGATGGCTAAGGTATGCTCATACTGTGCTGAACGTCCGCCGTCAATTGTGCGTGCAGTCCAACCGTTAGCATCCATTTGTGATTGCCATTTACCCGTGTTGACCATTGGTTCAATAGTAATCGTCATGCCAGCACGTAAACGTTGTCCTTTTCCAGCTACACCAAAATGCGGTACAGATGGTCCTTCGTGCATAGTTGGTTGAATACCATGACCCACGAACTCACGCACAACTGAAAAACCTTGGCTTTCAACATATGTTTGAATTGCCGCACCGATATCTCCAATACGGTTACCAACACGTGCTTGCTCAATCCCTAATTCTAAGGCTTTCTTCGTTACGTCCATTAGTCGTTGACCCTCTTCATCCACTTGGCCAATACCATATGTCCAGCAAGAATCAGCAAAATAGCCGTCTAATGATAAGACGGTATCGACACTGACGATATCGCCTTCTTTTAAAGCGCGGTTAGGTGCTGGGAAGCCGTGACAAATTTCATCATTAATGGATACACATGTCACATACTCATAGCCTTCAAAGTCAACTTGTTCACGGATAGCGCCTGCTTCAGTAATTTTTTTATCAAAAAAGGCTTCAATTTCCATTGTGGTAACGCCTGGTACCATCATTGGACGCAATTGTTCATGGATACTTGCTAATAAAGCCCCTGCTTTTTTCATGCCTTCTATTTCACGGGCAGATTTTAATGTTATCATTCACTCTCGTCCTTCCTGTATATTCTGCTTTATTATACCTTAAAAGCCAGCGAAATAAAACGAATCCGACACCCTTTACCAATTGTAACCGCTTTGTTTTTATAACTTTTAATGATAATCTTTGGCTTTTTCTTGACTAAACTGGTATGATTAAGAAAGTAATAAAACGTTATTGCATATTTTTAAAAGTCAAATATGAAACGTATCTACCAATGACCTGAGCGAGGTGAATGGCATGGGAAAAACGCAAAAATTAGAACAAGTTGCCTACTTACATATTAAAGATCAAATACTTAGTGAAAACTGGAAATCCGGTTTTCATATTGTTGAAGCCTTTATTTCTGAAGATTTAGATATCAGTCGAAGCCCTATTCGTGCTGCTTTAAGTACCTTAGCAGATGAAGGCTTTGTAGATATGATTCCGTATCGCGGATTCTTCGTCGGAGATAATGTGCCGAAAGTTGACTTCGTAGCCCACCGTTTACGCTATGAATTAATTATCAGTTACCGAATGTTGGATCAAATGATTAAACAAAAGGTTAAAGGTGAAAACTACAAGGATATTTTAGATGAGAAAGTACTAGCGGTACAGAATGCATATGAACACAAAAATTTTGATGACTTCTTTACAGCTAGCGAAGTATTATTAAAAACAATTTTGGATATTGGTAATCATGACTACCTAGTTAATGAAGCTTTAGAGTGTTCACATACTGTAATGACAGCTATTCTTGAGAAATACCATACGGATGAACCAAAAGATTTCATTTTGGATATGTATCCTTTCATGATGTACCTCGGTGACTTAGTACGGTTGATTGCAGAAAACCGCTTCAATGATGCACGTGTTTTATTTGAAATCATTATCAACTATCTGAAAATGCAACTACCAAAAGAAACACAAGAAGCTTTTGAAAATATCGATACTTACCGTTTAGCTTGATAAAGTGAATATCTAACGAATGAAAGCACTCTATATCGTCAAAGAGTGCTTTTTTTGCTATAATTTAATAAGAAATGAAATTTATAATTGAAAGGAGCGAACCATATTGCCAAAGGCACTAGTTACCTTTGCTTCTTTAACTGGAAACGATGAAGAAATAGCAAATATTATGACCAACTCTTTAGTTAATTTGGGCATAGATGCACGTATGGTGGAATGCCAATCTGTGTATGCGACCGATTTTCTAGAAGAGGATATCTGCGTTGTCGTGACCTATACATACGGTGCTGCTGCAGACTTACCAGATGAAATTGTAGACCTATACGAAGAATTGTCGGACGTTGATTTAACAGGTAAGATTTTCGCGACCTTAGGTTCAGGCGAATATGATTACGAAGAATTCTGTAAATCTGTTGATGATTTTACCGAACAATTCAAACAAACCGGTGCTATCCAAGCTGGTGAAGCTGTAAAGATTGAGTTGTATCCTGAAGACGAAGATATCCCTCTAATTGAACAACTTGCCCAGCAATGTGTAGATAGCTACCAACAACATCAATAAAAGCAATCTTAGGAGGACAATATTTACATGGAGAATTTTGACCAATTATTAGACAAATATGCAAACCTATTAATCGAAAAAGGGATTAACGTACAAAAAGGCGACAATGTTATGATTTACATTGCCATCGACCAAGCACCCCTAGCGCACTACTTAGCAAAACACGCATATGAAAATGGTGCTCGCCGTATACACTTTACTTGGAAAGATGACTACACTACCCGCTTAAACTACGAGTACCAAGCGACAGAAGATTTAGCGGAAGTTGCTGACTATACTGTAGCCCGCCAAGAAGATTTAATCTTAAACCAAAAAGTGTCACGCCTTTCAATCGTATCTGGTGACCCAGATCTATTAAACGGTATTGATGCAAGTAAAATTGACACTGTTCAAACCAACCACGGTCAAAAATTAAAAGTTGTCCGCACTGCGACAATGAACGATCAAGTTAAATGGACAGTTGCAGCAGCTGCTGACTACGGCTGGGCGAAGCACGTTTTCCCTGAATTAGCTGAAGATAAACAAGCAGCAACAGACGCATTATGGGATGCCATCTTCAAAGCAAGTCGCGTATACGAAGCTGATCCAGTAGAAGCTTGGAACAAACACCGTGACTTGTTAGACGAAAAAGCACAAAAATTAAACGACAAACAATTCAAAAAATTACATTACACTGCACCTGGTACAGATTTAACACTAGGTTTACCTGAAGGTCACATCTGGGTATCTGCTCAAAGCTTTAACCCTGATGGTTCACCATTTATCGCTAATATGCCAACTGAAGAAGTCTTCACAGCACCAGATACAAACGTGATGGATGGTTACGTGACTTCAACAAAACCACTATCTTACGCGGGTTCTACAATTGAAGGCATCAAAGTAACTTTTGCAGACGGTAAAATTGTAGACGTTACAGCTGATAAAGGTGAGCAAATCATGAAAGATTTAGTCTTCAACAATGATGGTGCGCAAGGTTTAGGTGAAGTTGCCCTAGTGCCACATAAATCACCAATTTCTCAAAGTAACCTAACATTCTACAATACCCTATTTGATGAGAATGCTTCAAACCACTTGGCGATCGGTGCTGCTTACCCAACTAACGTTAAAGGCGGAACTGACATGTCAGAAGAAGAATTACAGGCAGCAGGCGTTAACCGTAGCCATGTTCACGTTGACTTCATGATTGGATCAGCTGAGATGGATATCGATGGTATCGATGCCGATGGTAATGTATTCCCTATCTTCCGACAAGGCGAATGGGCTTTCTAATTTTCTAACCGTCATTACTGTTATAAACAAGTTAAAGGAGGTTACTTATGCCGCTTAATCCCAAAAATAACGAAAACGATCTAAATGAACTATATAATCGTTTAAAGAACATGGACCGAAAAAAAGTTGACGAAACCCTTGAATACCTAGATAAAGGTTCTCCAAAATTAAACTGGTTATATATCACCCTTGCCGTGGCCATTATTTTCCTTTTAATTTGGTTGATTATGATAATGAACCCGAATGCAGATGTGGCGCCAACGATCGATAGGTCTGAAGAAATCAATCTTCAAATCCATGATATGGAATCCCGCATCAGCGAATTAGAAAGCAAAGTTTCAGAATTAGAAAATCAATAATACAAAAAAGAAGTGCTCCTTGTGGGCACTTCTTTTTTGTATACTATGAAATTTCAGCTTCTTTTTTCACTAAAATTGGTAATACCAACGCGAAGGCCGCAATAAACGTCAACGCCAACACATAGCGCATATTATAGGCCGGCATAGCCAATACTAGCGTACCAACGTGTAAGATACCTGGTAATAGTACAAATACCATCCGCCATTGTTTTTTCACTAATAAGTATATTGCTACGCCAAATATTGTAAATACCGCGATAGCAGGTAAACTGGTGATAAATGGTTTCGTTTCCATATCATAAGGATTTGCTTTAAATGATTGGTTTTCTATGAAATCACGTAACCCCTGCACATTAAATGTATAGGTTTCTTCATAGTCATCATAATAGTCTTTTGGGGAATTGATAAAGTAATGAAACATAACTGAACCTGGTAATCCATGTTCATAACCATTAATATCCCACAAAGGACGAATTTGTTGTAATTGTGCCTTTAAGGCTGTCAATGGGTACGTTGCTACCAAATGCCACCAGGTTTGCAAAAAGGCGCCTTGATGTTCATTGATAAATTCTTTGTTGTACTCACTATGGAATTTTACTGGATCCGCCATTGACGGTGTATATTTTTCCTGCCAAATAGATAATGGTAAAATTTCTTCTAAAAATGCTGCATCTGCGACGTCAATTTCTTTATGCTCAGCAATAATTGCGCCCATATGTTGGACCATGATGCTATATTTTTCACTAGCTGATCCAGGTTCAACTTGATATCGTTCCATTAACGGTCCACTATACAAACTATATAGTGCCAATATCCCTACGAATATACTAAACATTTGTTTACGCGTGCCCTTAATAAAAATGATCATCAATACAAGGAACGCGACGCCTACATATAATCCGTTATGTCTACTAAACATCACAACTACTAAAGTACCTAGATAAAGTATCCAAGCTAAAAGATGCCCTTTAAGCCAGGCCCCCTTCGTTTGAATGATTTGGAAAGTAAATAGCGTTAATAGAAATAAGGCAATATTATAGATATTATCTTTATAAATGGTCACCATATTGGGCACCATAACTGTCATCAGTACTAGCCCAGCAATTATACATGAGCTTATCCACTTTTTTAATCCATTGCTAGCCAGAATATAGGCAAAATATGCGATTGCAAAAATCATGGCCGCAACTTGTCCTATAGTATACAAAATCGGTGATTTCGTTAATACATAAGAAAGGCGTAACAAAATCGTTGTGAAAAATGGATGCCAGTCAGTTAAATCAATCCCACCCATTGCTTGTCCCCATTGAGAATAAGAATCAATAAACATATTGCCAGGTAGGAAGGCAATCATAAATGGCATGAATGTCAGTAACATTGCTAGCGCAATCCACCACGCATATTGTCGATTCAGCAGCCCTGAATAGCGACTTTTATCTGAATATATCCAATCAAACTTGTTCATGGATAGATAGATGAATAGATAACCACCAAAGAAAAAGTATTTTATGAATGAAATAATCAAATAATAGCTCATACGAATGGGTGGATTTAAGCTAAAGGATAAGCAATTTATCCCTATATAAATAATTGTAAATAATACGAATAGCCAGATATTACGTTTCGATAATTCAATACGTACATTCCTAAGAAAATACAAGGGAATCAAGAGTAAGACGCTTGTGAAAAATCCGTAGAAATTTAGCGCAAATAAACTCAAATTAGCGATTGCAATCATAGCGAGTAGCCAATAATTTTTTCGCATGAAATACCTCCTCGCTGATTATTTATTTCTCTAACCAAATTTTTCGTGAAACAAAGTTCCAAATCATGACAATGATTGTAGCAAGTACTTTCGCAAAGATGTAATAAATATTTGTAATATCAACAAAGAACCACATCATCACTTGGTTAAGAATCAAACCTACTACTGATAAAGCTACGAATATCATAGCTTCTTTATGGCGTTGTTCCTTGCCATATTTACTTTCAAATACAAAGGTCATAGATGCCACGTAGTTAAATATCGTTGAAACGATGAATGAAATGGCTGCGGAAATTAGGTAATAGATATCAAAGAATTCCGTTAAAATAGTTAGTAAGCCAAAATCGATAATTGCTGCGGCGACACCGACAAAACCAAATTTAATAAATTGATTAATTAATTTTTTCAACATTAACTCCTTTTAAACCACTTAGACCAGTCGATCATGACATATAGATATGTAAAGATACCTAGGACAGTGATTGCTAGATTACGATAGGTGAAATAATAATGGTGTTGGTTATGATTTTGTAAGATAAAGAACCAAACAAAAGGTACTACGCTCATCATCAAAAGTACGCTATGATTTAATAATTTATGCATTGTAAATCCTTTAGACAGGACACCTACAATGACTAAAGCAATCATAACAAAGAGCAATATGGGCCAAACATAAGTTGGAAACATAGCCCCCAGAACTTTCTTCAATATTTCAGAATATGCCAAAACTTCCCCCTCGGTACCACTAGTACGCAGGAAAATCTGTTTAATCGCTGATTGAAAAAGGTTTTCTTGTAAGATGATGCTCCCCACAGCCCACTTAGCTACCCAAGTACCTGCATAACCAAGGAGCCAAGCTAGCCCCATAAAGATAGTTTCTGTAAACACTGTGAGAAAGGCAGCTATTTCGTTTTGATGACGCAACACATACCAAACGAAAAATGGTATTGCAAAGGTCAACAAAGGTGCTGTCAATAAATCGAAGTAATTGGTTACCGAACCGATAACGAAACTTGTAAATACGACATTATTCAAATTCAACTTGTCCTGTTTTTTCATCCAGGTTAACCATAAAATGGCGACCATTAAAATGACATATACTGGTGTGTATTGTAAGGATAAGGGGAAAATCCAAAAATGAATCATGAACAGGACAAGAGCAAACAAGCCTGCAAATACCGATGAAATGGTTTGCTGCAGTTGATGCATCACTGCAACAAATAAACCAAAAATCACAAATATATTTAAATAGCGTATCCCCGTATAACTCATAAATACGAGTAGGAATCGAAGTATCGGAATATCCCCCATCCAATAACGGAAGTAACCATTATTCCATACGGCTGCTTGGAATGGATTCAATCGATCATTATTGTGTAATTTTTGGAAAATTAAATTATCCGTAAAGGTATCTAATTTTGTGCCTACAATATTTGGTATAACTTCCCATCGTTTCGTTTCACTTGCGATACTGTTTACGGATTCATGCCAGTTATCCATGATAAATCGGCTTGGGATGAAATACGCACATAAAAGAAAGACATAATAAAATATGCATAAGGCGACAAACGTCAACCCTATGCGTTTTAATAATTTGGCAATATCAAGATTAATCTTCATAATCGCTCAAACCTTCTAATTTTTTAATCGCATTAAATTTTGTATATTCGATTTCAAATCTTTGACGTTCGTTTTGTGTAATAACATCCAAAATTAAACCTGCAATAAATAAAATAATACCTGTTAAGCCGATGAAACCTGCCACGATTAGTGTTGGGAAACGTTCAACTGTCCCTGTTTGGTTAAAATCAATCCAAATAGGTACGAATAGTATAACCGCGAAAAGTAATAGCAATAATGAAACTAATGAAAAGAATAACAGCGGTTTGTAGTTCTTGAATAAACGGCCTATCGTGCGTAAAACTTTCAAACCGTCTGAAACAGTATTTAATTTTGATTCACTACCTTCTGGACGATCACGATATTCAATGACCACATTTTCAATTGCTAAATTTTTATCCAAGGCAAAAATAGTCATTTCTGTTTCAATCTCAAACCCTTGTGATAAGACTGGGAATGATTTTACAAATTCATATGAAAAAGCACGGTAGCCAGTCATAATGTCGCGGACATTATTTTTGAACAAAACATTAATCAAGGCTCTTACAGTACGATTACCGACATTATGGAAGGGACGCTTATTTTCTTCAAAATAAGTAGAACTTAAACGGTCACCAACAACCATCTGCGCACGATGAGCGAGAATTGGTGCAACCATATCTCTTGCATGTTCTGCCGGATATGTGTCATCTCCATCAATCATCAAATAACAAGCCGCGTCTATATCCCTGAACATTGAACGGATGACATTCCCCTTACCTTGTTGGTGTTCAAAACGAACAACAGCACCTGCTCTAGCAGCAAGTTCCGCTGTATTATCACTTGAATTATTATCATATACATAAATTGTTGCTTCAGGTAATGCAGTTTTAAAATCAGCAATCACCTTTTCAATCGTTTGGCTTTCGTTATAGCACGGTATTAAAACCGCAATATCGTCCGTCATATTCATTCTGTTACACTCCTCAAATTTTTGTCTCAATAACCATTATAATATATCACACCTATACTAGGCACTCTTTTTATTATTTTGTTCTTTTATAACCATATCTGTATCTTTGATGATATAAACAGGTCTATTCTTTGTTTCTAAATAAATTTTCCCAATATATTTACCAATAATGCCAATACACAGTAGTTGAATACCACCTAACAGCAAAATAATAGATGCCAAGGACGGCCAACCATCTGTTGGATCACCAAAAATTAATGTTCTAATCACAATGACAAATATCGATAAGATGGCTACGATACAAGAAATTGTGCCCAAGTAAGTTGCAATAGACAAGGGTAGATCAGAAAAATCCGTAATACCTTCAATGGAATATCTAAATAATTGTTTAAAAGACCATGACGTCTCTCCAGCTACACGCTCACGATTTTTAAAGGTCAAATAAGATGTATTAAATCCTACCCAGGTAAATAAACCTTTTGAAAAACGATTATATTCCGTCAAAGATAGGATTGCATCAACCATTTGACGGCGCATCAAGCGGAAATCACGAGCGCCATCAACCATTTGTGCATCTGAAATCTTCGCCATTAAACGATAAAAAGTTTTTGCAAACAACGATCTTGTGGCAGATTCGCCCGCTCTATCCTCACGCCGTGTACCTACACAGTCTAATTCAGTATCTTGTACCAACAAATCGTACATTTGGGGTAACAATTCCGGTGGATCTTGCAAATCTGCATCCATGATTGTGACAAAATCGCCACTTGCATGCTGCAAGCCAGCATACATAGCTGCTTCTTTACCGAAATTTCTAGAAAAATGAATAAAATGAACATCGTCATTTTCTCTTGATAATGTTTGAATGACTTGTAAAGTCTTATCTTTAGAGCCGTCATTGATAAATATATATTCAAAAGTCGTATTCATCACTTGTTTTTGTGCTTCTACAGCAGCAAAAAACAGTGGAATTGTTTCTTCCTCATTATAACAAGGAACGATAATCGTTATCACGGATTGGTTACTCCTTTTTTACTTTTCTTCATTGTACCAAAAATTTAACCTAGAATTGGTTTATTCTCACACTCTTCTGGATTATACTATTATCCTTATTATAAAAAAGAGAATGGATATAAAATCCATTCTCTCAATGCATATATAATTATTCTTCCATTTTTAGTATTTGTTGGAAAATCCCTTGTAATTCTACCCGTTTCAATCCTAAGATGGCTAATAAATAAATAGCATATACAATGAAACCAATATAGATGTTCAAGAAATTTGCGGTTAAATAAAATACAAGTACATGACTTAGAATTAACATCCATTCGCTTGTATCACCTTTCAGGTGGGTGAATTCACGTCGGGATACATACATATACCACAGGAAGTAACATAGGGTTGTTGCCCAAGCGATACCAGATAAACTTTGTGTCAGTAAGAATACGACATATACAAATACAAAGGCTGCTAGTGCATATAGAATGGAGTCGCGAATATATTTTTTCTCACTTCGTTTTGCTTTATATAAATTCGAAATCACAATTTTTGAAATCATGATGTATGGAATTGAGACAAATGTAATAGATAACATTTCAATTGATGGTGTATAAGCAGGCAGGAAAAATTCAATGATCCACTTAAACACGAAAAAGGCTAAACCACCAAAAATACCCAACAGTAAGGTTAATTGTTTGATCACATTTGCTACCTTTGGATTATCCGTCTTAGAGATCAGATTATAGAATACTAAGGCAACGGCATTCACAATTAGGATGATGACATTTAAAACTGAATTCTGGAATGAATATTGTGCAAATTGTTCGATGGGGAATCCCCAGTTAGCAATCCAAGAACCAATGTTTCCTACAAATGTCAGTGACATATTGGCTAATAGAATCAGAAAACCCACTCGAAAAATGGGTAATTTATCCTTTACCGTGAAACTAGGATTGAAGCCTAGTTTACCGACAAAGATATATTCATAGTATAGATACATCAGAATATAAGAAATAACATTTAAAATGATATAGAAAATATAATCTTCTGATTTAAAGATGAAAATACCCGCAAGTAGTAACAAAATATAAGAAATTGACCGGAACATTGAAGCAATCGTAAATGTATTAAATTGACCAACTGCTTGTAAAAAATTTGATTGGTAAGTCGTTACATTTGAAAAGAAGGTAACGATCGAGAAAAGAATCAGTACCGGATCTTTTGTAATAAGAGATATTAGGAACATTCCTATGAACATGATGAACTGGAAAAAATTCGCAAAATTATGTTCATCTCTGATAACATTGTAGTCTAACTCATTTAATTCCTTTCCACCATACTTAATATAAATCCCATCTGCAAATCCTAAATGGAAAAGGTAGGTAAAACTCAGGTACAAGGTATATTGCCTATAAGACCCGTATTGCGCGACAGTCAAAATCCCCGGCAAGATGAAACCAACGATAAAGCTGGTCCCGAAGCCGACAATATTAGACATTGCAACGTTTAAAATGTTCTTTAAAGTCTTCATTTTTATCCTCACAATATTTTTGTTTTAATTTTGTTAACGGTCCCGAGAAGATTCGAACTTCCGACACCTCGTTTAGGAAACGAGTGCTCTATCCCCTGAGCTACGAGACCAGATAATATAAGTGGCTAGGCCACTTACATTCATCATTATAATCTTCTTAATATCGCATTGACAACATAGGAAGCGAAATAGTAACTTGCTTTTGGTAGTGGTAACTTTTCTAAATTGTAATAGGTATTCCAAGTACGTTTTAAGGCACCTACTCTATCACTAGAAATTGACCCTACAACTTGTCGATAAGAATTTAAAGGTTGAGTAATACCAAAGGCTGAAATGCCCGTTTCCCGCATGATCTGCAGCCAAGTTGCCGTATCTTGTCCTTTTCGTACAAGAGGCATCCGGAAATCACCAATGATATTTCGATCAATCATCACTGTTGAACAAGCAATAGCCGTATTTTTCAATAGACCAGTATAGTCTAAAGAAATGGGTACATTGGCTTTTTCTTTCAGCACTTGACCTGTTTCATCAACAAGGCGGAAATCCGTGTAAGAAAAGGCAATGTCACCTTTTTTCATGAAAGAGATTTGTCTGATTAATTTATCCTTATCCCACACATCATCTGAATCGATGAAGGCAATATATTGACCTTGGGCCGCTTCAATACCAGTGTTTCGAGCTACAGCAGCACCACTATTTTCAGCTAAATTAATCACTTTAATTCGGCTGTCTTCTGCTGCAAACTGTTCGATAATTTCCAGGCTGTTATCTGTCGACTGATCATTTACTAGTAACATTTCCCAATTAGCATACTCTTGGGCTTGAACACCTTTAATCGTTTCACCAAGGAATCGTTCAGCGTTATAGACAGGTGTTACTATTGAGATTAGATTGGATTGGAAAGTCATCTGTTTTGCCTCCTATTTCAAGTGAATAATCTTCACTCTTGATTCATACAACTTGCTCAATTCAAATTGATTTTGATACCAATCTTTATCAGTAGTGTCTGATTCAATAAAGATAATCACTTCTTCAGGTGCTTGATCTTCGACATTTAATTGGCTGCTGACTGGTAATTGTGCATTTGAGAAAGCCTGGACAATTTCATTATCTGTCGTTTGCGCTAAGGCAATTCTACTTTTATCAGCTGGAATCATTAACCAGTTATTTAAGTTCTCTGTATTAACCTTTTTGCTGTCTACTAACCATTGGTAGTCATCAAAATCCCAAGTGTAATCATAAGCATAGGTAATTTTCTTACTGAAGAAATGTAAGACAAATAATACGACTGTTGATAAAATCACACCTAGAACCCCACCTAAAACAGCATAGATGACTAATGAGCCACCAGTTTCTTGTGGTTGAAGTCCTGATAATGTCTCAGGTGTTGGAATCATCATATTTTCTTCAACAATTAAATCTTCACCGATATCTGGTGTAGATAAGAAAGTAATGTCGTAATTTTCATAAATTGGTACATTGCCATCAACAATATATTGATAGATAGCTTCTGCCACAGCTAAGTTTTCTTCTGCAGTTTGCCCCACTAAGACACGCATAGTGATTTCATCCGTAGAGGTATTTCGAACGGCTGCAAGTCCACCACGGAAGTCGCGTGATTTTTCTAGTCCAACATTTTCTTGTGCTTCTAGCGTAGCGGTGATGTCGACACCAGAAATCTCTTCTAACTCAGCCACAATATCTGGACGTGATAAGAATTCATCTAAAATAAATGAATTACCTAAAATTAACCCTTCTGGATTGATGCCCACAAAAGAGAATTCTGCTGGTTCTTGCTCATATACAGTAGCTAAGTAGTTGTATGATGCTTCGATTTCTTCTGGTGTTAACTCTGCATTCGCAGATGTTTCAGAAGTTGCTTCACCAATTGCAGAGTTTTCAATGTAATTGGTTAAAAGCATCCGTGCTCCTAAGGTCAATCCCATGACAATGATGGCGCCGATTATAATTTTGATAATGTTATTGATGAAAAATCGCCATAGTTCAGCAATTATTGTTAATAAACTCATTTATGCTACCCTCTTTTTCTTTCCAAAAACTTGTGCTTCCATAATGCCAATGTAGGCAATAATTAATCCAAAGAATACCCAATGCCATTCAATTAACATATTATTGGCACTTGTGATACTAGCACCGATAAAAACAAGTAAAAATGAAATGAATGCATTCATAATCTTCTGGTGCATTCTATTGACAAATTTCTTCAAATTGAATAGACGATATATCATTAAGGCGTATCCTAAGACATAAGCGATAAATATAAAGACGCCATAGCCCACAAGGATTTCTAGCCACCAATTGTGAATATTAAAGATATTATTGGTTGGTAATGGTCCAAATATCTCCATCCACACTTCTATATTACCAGCACCTACACCAAGACCGAAAGTCTTCCCTAAGTACATTAACCCATTTCGCCACATATTCATCCTACCCACATCTCCAGAAATTACTGGTCTTGGTAAAATGTAAATTAAGTCAGTAACCATCCCTCTAATTGGTGGAACAAAAGCAAAAGCGAGTGTAGCGAGTGTTAATATGATACTTCCGGTAGTTAACACTTGCTTTCTTGTGAAATCCCAACGAACACCTAATAAGACATATATACCATAAAAGGCCAGTGCCATTAATAAGCTCATTCGTGAGCCGGATTGGAAAATTAAAAACGTTGATAATAGCATACATACAAGTGTTAATAATTTCTTCAAACTATTCTTCGTCGTATTCATGAGGATTAAATTTATTGGTAACGATGCTAACAAGATAGTTGCATAGTCATTTTGGTTGGCAAGATAAGTGATAGGTATCCTCGTCCACGGTTGTGTCAAGAAGGTCGAATATTTGTCCAATTTACCTAGATCGGCAAGCAAATAAATATTTGTGGTGATTTCAAATAATCCCCAAATACTTAAAAAGGTCATCATGACCCATACTGCCTTGATTAAAGTCCGCCATTGCAGATAATCTCTAGTCCATAAAAAGATACCTAGGATACTGGATATCCCTAAAGTCAACAAGACCATTGCTTGAAGCCAAGCCCCTATGCTCATCGCCCAAAGGACTGAGCATAAGGCCCACACCCACCAAAATAGATAAACAGTTACCATTCCGGTAGCATAGGAATTACGGCGGATTTTAAACGCTTTTCTATCTTTAATCAAGAAAAAGATGACCATCGGTATCACCAATAGCGAGAAAATTCGATAAATTGAAATTTGACCTACTGGTAAAGTAACGGCAATTAAATTGGATCCAAGGAAAACACTAGATACCAAAAAAATAAGATATACTAGCAAGGCTTAAGCGCCTCCTTCCTATTTAGTGCACGATAATTGTTTTTAAAGTTGAAAGTCATTAATTTTCCCCACAAAGAAGTCTACATACAGTTTCGCTGACGCTTCATTTGAAAAATAATTATTTTCCAAAGCAGCTAAACGTTTTTCTACTGATGGAACTGATGTATTAGCCATTTGTTGTAATGACTCAAGCCATACCTGTCCATCATCGTCTAAGCTACAAGTAGCAACCATACCCAAGTCTAGATCAACTTCAGGAGTAATCGTACCTGACATAACTGTTGGCACACCTGCACCTTGCACTTCGACAACTGTCGTTGGCAAGCCTTCAGTAAAGGACGGTAACAGTAAAACATCTAAGGATGGATAGAATTCAGAAATCGGACTGATTCTACCAGTAAAAATAACAGTATCCAGAATATCCAAGTCTGCTGCTCTCGCCTTCAATTCTTCTTCTAAATCACCTGACCCAATAATTAGAATCTTTGCATTAAGATTACTTTCTTGAATGGCTTTTGCAATTTCAAATGTTTTATCGTGATTTTTCACCGGCTTTAAACGCCCAACATGGCCTATTACAAGTGTATTTTCATCAAGATTATATCGCTTGCGCCCCGCTTCCCTATGCTGTGCATAGACGTTTTCCGGATTCGCATACTCCTTCAAATCAATGGAGTTTGGAATAACCATAGAAGTATCTAAATTGGTCTTTGGACCAAATACGGATTTAATGGCTAAACGCCCACAACCAACAATATCAGTTGATAACTTGGTATTGAGTTTTCTATTGAAACCATAAACCAATTGGTCTTTCTTAGTTTTGATTTTATAATCATTCACTAGATGGGCATGAATATAGAACCGCTTAACGCCATATTTTTTTGCTATACGGTAATAAGGAACTGCACGATAGCCTTCAATATGACAGTGAACTAAATCATATGCCTCCTCTTCAAATGGTTTTGAAAAAGAAGTTTTAAAGGCTTTGAATCCATATTTCTTTGGATTAACCAGACGGAAAATCCGACCGCCAGTTGCTTGAATAGCTTGTTCAAATTCTTCGCTACATTCATCATAGGTGGCCACATCAAAGGTCACATTATACTTAGGCATTTGCTTGGCTTTATTTAAAATAAACGAGGAGATGCCTCCACCAAAGCCACTCATCACATGTAAAATGCGTAATTGTTTTTTATTTTTCGCTTCTTGCATCTGATACTCCTCCCTGAGTTTTATTAACGCTCATTTTCAAAATCTTGACTATTATACTATACATTTAAAAAGTATAAACGGATAAAAAATAATGTATCTAGAAAACTCTAGATACATTGTTTAATCTATCCATTTAAAAATTAGTTGTTGTGGTAAACGTCCCGTGTAAATACTTTGTTCGGAACATCAGCTAATTCATCAGTCATTCTATTTGTTATAATAACGTCCGCCTTATCTTTAAAGTCAGCTAAATCAGCAACTACTTGATAATTATCGTATGTTGCTTCTTTCCAAG
Source organism: Carnobacterium sp. 1290_CSPC (assembly GCF_001053265.1). Taxonomy (NCBI): domain Bacteria; kingdom Bacillati; phylum Bacillota; class Bacilli; order Lactobacillales; family Carnobacteriaceae; genus Carnobacterium; species Carnobacterium sp. 1290_CSPC. Next base: position 12,865 of record NZ_JVVG01000087.1, on the reverse strand, counting down.
TTGGTTCATAGATAATGACTTCTAGACCTTTCGCTTCAAGTTGACGCATGATGTCTAGAACAGCTGATTCACGGAAGTTGTCAGATGATGATTTCATTGTTAGACGGAAAATACCAACTGTTTCAGGTGATCTTTCAGCAACTGCATCCGCGATAAAGTGTTTACGTGTTTTATTTGCTTCAACGATAGCTGAAATAATGTTATTTGGTACACCTTCAAAGTTCGCACGCAATTGTTTCGTATCTTTTGGTAAGCAGTATCCACCATACCCAAATGAAGGGTTGTTGTAGTGTGTACCAATACGTGGGTCTAATGAAATACCATCAATAATAGATTGGCTATTTAAACCTTTCATTTGCGCATAGGTATCTAATTCATTGAAAAAGGCTACACGCATAGCTAGATATGTATTTGCAAACAATTTTACGGCTTCAGCTTCAGTTGGTTCCATAAACAAGATATCGATATCTTCTTTTTCAGCACCTTCAGCTAATAAGTTAGCAAATTGTTTTGCTTGATCAGTGTGGTCCCCAACAATAATACGAGAAGGGTTTAAGTTATCGTATAAGGCTTGTCCTTCACGTAAGAACTCTGGCGAGAATAGGATACGGTCTGTACCTTTAGCTTGACGCATTTCTTGGGTAAAGCCAACTGGAATTGTAGATTTTATAATAATTGGCGCTTTAGTATCTTGCAATAAGACATCGTCAATTACACCTTCAACTGTTGATGTATCAAATGAATTTGTTGTTTCATCATAGTTAGTTGGAGTTGCGACTATCACAAAGTCTGCATCTTTGTAGGCATCATCTTTATCAGAAGTTGCTCGTAAGTTTAAAGGTTTTGTGGTTAAAAATTGTTCAATTTCTTTATCCGCGATGTGTGCTTGTTTATTATTTAACATGTCTACAATTGTTGGGTTCACTTCTAACGCTACTACCTCATTGTTTTGTGCTAGTAAGATGGCATTTGCCAACCCTACATACCCTGCTCCCACTACAGTAATTTTCATTCAAGTATCCTCCTGCGTATGCATTTATTTATTTTTTATATACTTTCATTGTAACACTTGTCATTAATACTCTGAAATAAATTATATCATATCTAAACTTGACCAATATTTAAAAAAAAATTAAATAGCCTTTTGGTATACTAGATATAGCATAAATTGAGGAGTTTTACCCATGAAAATCTTACATACTTGTTCTTACTATTCAACTTCACCCTTGTTTCGGCAACTATTTGATCGTCAAGTAGCTGACGGACATGATATTGATGTATACGTCCCTATTTCAAACCAGTATCCTGAAGAACGGATTGCTTCTAAAGCGTCATATGCTCAAACTGTCCGTGTCTTCAACCAAATCGAACGATTTTTCTACTTCTATAAGCAAAATAAAATCTATCGAGATTTAAAAAAACGCTATAAAACTGGCGAATACGACTTAATTCATGCACATTCCCTATTTACCAACGGGTATATGGCCTACCAAATTCATAAAGAATATGGGACACCTTACGTTGTAGCAGTTAGAAGCAATGAAGTAGCTGATTTCTTTAAAAAAGCATTTTGGTTAAGACCTATTGGTTTAAATATTTTGAAGAATGCCAGTCAAATTATCTTTATCTCACAAAATAATTTTGAGAATACCTTTGAAAAATATATTCCTACATCAATTAAAAAGGAGTTATTAGCAAAGACCTTAGTCTTGCCAAACGGTATCGATCAGTTCTGGCATGAACATGCCTTTGAAAATCGCCAAGGGACTTTAAATGAGCCTTTAAAAATTGTTGCGACCGCAAAAGTTCAAAAAGCTAAAAACCTACTGACTTTAGCAGACTATGTCGCTGCCTATAACCAGGATGAAGCGCCAGCTGAGCTACACGTTATCGGCCCTAACTGGGATCAAGGGATATTTGATGAACTGATAAAAAAACCATACGTGGTATATCATGAACCAATGGATAAAAATCAATTAATTGCCTTTTACCGAACAGCAGATATATTTGCCCTGCTATCTTCACCTGAAACATTTGGCCTAGTTTATGTTGAAGCGATGAGCCAATCCCTACCAGTAATTTACACGAGTGGAGAAGGTTTTGATGGTTTCTTCCCTAACAAAAGAGTTGGTATTTCGGTAGATCGATTTGATGTTGCTGCCTTTAAAGATGCTGTCGACTACATCAAAAAGTACTATCCAGAAATTTCTAAAAATGCATTAAAAGAATCCAAAAAATTCCAATGGGATGATATTCACAGAGATTATCAAGATATTTACCAAAGAATCCTTCAGAACTAAAAAAAATGTGCGTTAGGCAAAAACTAACGCACATTTTTTGTTTACTCAATTGTTGGACTACCATCTTTTACTTTAAATAAATGAAACATACCTTGTTCTAACTTGCTATAAAGATTGGTCAATAGGTATCCAATCATCCAAGAAACAGTAAATACTAATACGGCTACAAATATGATTGCCGGGATAAATGTAATGGGTGACCATTGAATAATTTGATGAATAAATGATAGATTCCAAATAAATTCACGTATTTCTGCTTGCTCATGCACCAAATATACACTTAAAGTATAGGTAGCAATTATGTTTATTTTAACAGAGTTAACTTTTACATTTTTGATATACATAAAGATAAAATAAGACATTGTGAACTCAAATGGACCATTATAGTTTAAAAAATCTATCTCTGGTAAACCAAATTGTAATATACCTGTCACTAAAGCAAGCATTAAATAACTTATTAAATATTGATTACGTGTAAAGTCTTTGAAAAAAGCCCCATATAAACGAATGTAAGCACCGACAAAGTATAAAAAGAAAAAGAATATTAAGGAAAAACCTGAATTAAAGGAAATAAATGCCTCACTATCTACAAAGAATGGCCATATAATACCAACTGACGTAAGTAAAAGGAGAAATTGTTGAAACTCTTTTTGACTTATCGTGTGAATTATTTTATTTAAAAAAGGAATAAACAAGCATAGGGCAAAATAGGTTGAAATAAACCAGTATTCACCTCTAAAAGTAGCAAATAATTTGCCTACTATTCGCCAGATATCAAAATCAATATCCCCAAATACCATTAATACCATAAGCAACATTGCCGAAATGAATCCTGGTAACAAAGCTACATTCATTATTTTCGTTATTTTTAATTGTTTAGAATTAATTGAAAAATATCCTGTAATAATAATATAAACATTTACACAAACATATATGACGGCTCGCAGTAGGCTTAGTAAGAAATTGTTCACGCCACTTATTTCCATATCTGCTTTCATGATATAGTGGGTAATCACATGCGAAACTACAATCATAAACATCGCAATAATTCGAAGCAATTCAAAATTTTGTTGTCGTTCTTTCATCTCCACTTACCTTTCCAAATTGAAATATTAATGCTCATAATAAAATAGTCTATCACTTTAAAAAGCTAAAACATAGAATATTACATATATTTCATAAAATGCAATGGTACTTGGATTTTTAGTTCCTATAAAGATAGCCACGAAAAAAGACCTTTAAGCCATGTTTTTACAATGGTTTACAGGTCTCTTGCAATTTCCATTAATCTTTAAACATTGTACCTAGTGTTAATTCGAATCCTTTGGCAAATGAAGGGTCTTTTTGCACTTTAATCAGTGACTCGTATTCAAAGTCGATTTCACGGTCTGGGGTATCAGATTCACACAATACGGCTATCCCAGCACACGTTGAGTTAAATTCTTTCAACATTGAATTCATCCCAGTAATTGTTCCCCCACCATTCAAGAAGTCATCAATTACTAGTACGTGCGAACCTTGTGGTAGTGAAGACTTTGTTAATTCCATTTTTTCTACGCGGGTTGTCCCTTTGGTAGCATAGTTGATGGAGACTGTTGAGCCTTCAGTCACTTTTGAGTCACGACGCACAATAACGAATGGAATGTTCAGGTATAGTGCAACCATTTGTGCGATTGGCACACCTTTTGTCGCAATCGTCATGATAGCTGTTGCTTTTGATTCTGCATAATAGCTTGCAATAATTTTACCTATTTTGCGTAACTGATCTGGGTCACTTAATAAGTCAGTTAGGTAGAAGTATCCACCTGGTAGAATCCGGTCATCTGCAGCTTCTAATTGGTAAATCAGATTTTCCACTTCAACAATCGCGTCTTCTTTTGACATTGTTGGAATATAGATGACACCACCAGCAGCTCCAGCTACAGTTTCGATTCTTCCAAATCCACTTAATTCAAATTGTTCTTTTAAAATCGTCAAATCTTCAGAAATGGATGATTTCGCTGATTCGTAACGTGACACAAAAAACGTTAACGACACCAACTTGTGTGGGTGTGATAATAAATATTGTGTCATGTCCACTAGTCGCGGGCTACGTTTGATTTTCATATAGTCCAACCTTTCAAAATTCTTTTATATTGATATTTATTATATATTGAATCTAGTCAATTTGAAAGGGGAATTTATGATAATGTTCGTTTATTTTTTGTAAATGGCATAAAAATGAGCTAATTCTCGAAAGAACTAGCTCATTTCCTAAACATTCGTAATTAGCCTTTAGTAATTTTAAGAAAACCACTTTCGATAATGAATATTAAAACGAAGATGGCAACAATTGTTGCACCTGGTGGTGTGTCTAAATAGTAAGACGTTGTCAGCCCAGCAAACATCCCAAACATGGCAATGATCACACCGACGATAATGACTGAATCAAAGTTTTTCACTAGTCGTAACGCAATGGCTGCTGGCATAACGATAATCGCAGATACCAGTAGTGACCCTGCAATTGGCATGATTAAGGCAATGGCCATCCCAGTAATAATTGAAAAAATGACTGAGATCATTCGAACGGGCAAACCTGCCGTGTAGGCGGTGTTTTCGTCAAATGAAATGAGGTATAAAGGCCGTTTAAAAATTAAGTAGCCAGCTACAATAAATACCGCTAATCCAACCAAGATATAGACTTGTAATGACGAAACGGTCACGATAGAACCAAATAGGTAGGCGTTAATAGAGGCTGCTGAATCTACTTGGTTCAATAGTAGTAAGGCTAAAGCCATCCCACCAGACATCATCATGGCAACCGAAATATCTGAATAGTGGGCATAGACGACCCGCAAGTATTCTAAGATTAAGGCGGCTGCCGCTACGAACAAGATGGTCGTAATGGTTGGTTCAACCCCTAGTAAATAACCGAAAGCCACTCCGGCTAATGAGATATGGGCTAAGGTATCCGCCATTAATGATTGCTTGCGCATGATTAATAGGAGGCCTAGGATTGGGGAAATAAATGAAATAGCGGTCGCGGCTATGAATGCCCGTCCCATGAACTCATACTGAAACATCTCCACGGCGAATTCTCCTCTCTTACTAAATGCACACGTTTATCATAGTATTCATCTATAATATTATCGTCATGAGTTACCATCAAAATAGCTTTCCCATGTTTTTCTGTGTTGTGTCGTAATAAATTATAAAAGGCCGCTCGGGAATTCTTATCCATCCCTGTTGTTGGCTCATCTAAAATGAATAAATCTGGATTGGTCGCGAAGACGCGCGCCAAACCTACTCGTTGTTTCTGTCCACCAGAAAGGTCCCCAATTTTCTTATTGCGTTGTTCTTCCATACCGACTGATTTTAAGGCCCTTTCGACATGTGATTTATCGTTGTCATCTAGTTTTTTAAACCAACGATCTTGTTGGAAACGACCAGAAGCCACAAATTCATAGACTGTACTTGGAAAACCAGCATTAAAGCTGTTCAAAGTTTGCGGTACATAGCCGATTTGTAATTTTTGACAAAAAGCATTGGTTTTAGAAATTGCAGCGGACCCTTGATCAGGTGATAAAAGGCCAAGTATATTGCGTAATAAAGTTGATTTGGCGGCGCCATTTTCCCCGGTGAGGATGACAAATTCACCCTGGTCTACGGTAAAGGAAATGTCGTTTAATACGGGTTCGTTATCCCATGAAAAGCCTAAATTTTTCACCTCAATGTAGTGCATGGTATCCCTCCTTTTCTTAATGGTTAAATTATTTATTGAACGCCTTCGGCTAAACTTTCAAGATTGTGTTTTATAATAGCGATAAAGCCGTCGCCGTCAGCTGGATATTGACTAGTGTCAACGCTCTCCATTGACTGCAATTCACCTACTGTACCGCCCACTTCTGACGCGATAGTGGTCGCAATTTCAGTAGCACCACCAGCTTGACCGTAGATGACAGAAATATTGTTTTCTTCCATATAAGAAACGATTTCTGCAATACGTTTAGGCGATGGCTCAACTGACTCCGTCACACCTGTAACTGCTGCTTGGTGTAGACCGTAGCGGTTTGCTAGGTAACCAAAGGCTGCGTGTTGGGTAAGGAAAGTTTTAGTTTCTGCTGATTCAAATAGGCTGGCGTATTCATCATGAAAGGCCATCATATCGCTAGCAAATTGTCCCACGTTTTCTTGGTAAGTTTCAGCGTTATCAGGATCTGATTCCGTTAATGCATTGGCAATTGTCTGTGCTTCAGTGACCGCATTGACAGGATCTAACCAAGTGTGTGGGTCCGTTTCGTGACTGTGGCCCTCGTGGTCGTGGTCTTCCTCTGTTTGAGCATCAGTATCCTCGTCTGTATGTTCTTCTTCAGAATGTACTTCAGTCTCTTCTTCAGAAGTCGTTTCTCCGACTGTTTCCACATCACCATCGATCAATTCAACTTCTGAAGCTGCTTCAATAATGACTAAATCTGGGTTATCAATCGATTCTAATAAAGTTGGTACGAAGGTTTCCATGTCTTCACTGTTATAAACAAAGACATCTGCTTCATTTAAAGTCGCAATATCTTGCGCACTCGGCTCATATTCATGGGCATCCGCATTCTCCATCATAACCGTTACCTCAGCACTATCCCCAACCACTGCATTGGTTAAAGCTTGCATTGGGTAAAAAGTCGTTATAATCTGTAAGCTATCATCATCACTTGATGTAGATGCCCCGTTGCCACATGCTGCCAAAAAGGCGATGGCTGATAAAGATAGCAGCATAACTAAACGTTTAAATTTATTCACAATGTCCTCCTTTTTAAAAATTACTATCTGTATATATGAATACTCCTTCATTAAATCGTAATCGGTACGATTTGACAAAAGCTAATATAGCATACTTACAAAAAGCAAGCAAGTAAAAAAGAGTCGATTAGTAATTCGACCCCTCTCCAATACTTACGATGGTTTTCTTTCCTCATTAGATTCGTTTCTAAAGACATCATTAATTTCTGGCATGACACGTACCATATAAACTTCTTGGCAAAATCCTCTTAAGGCGTTATAAATCCGTTGACCACGGCTATAAACCTGGGTAAAGCCAATGATTGTTGGACCTGAACCAGACATAGTGACCCCATCTGCACCAAAATCGAGCATCTGTTGTTTCAACTTAGCCAATTTCGGGTGTTGGCTAAAAGTCACCGGTTCCAAGGAATTCCCAATTGCTGCCATGAGGTCTTCATAAGACCCTGACTCTAGGGCTGCCAGTACTTTTGGCGCATTGGGTTCGTAGTTTAACCGTTCAACATCTAGTTGGTTGAAAATTTTTCGTGTTGAAACCGAGATAGCTGGCTTAGCTAAAATAATCCAACATTTAGGAGCTGGTTGAATTTGGCGGATTTTTTCCCCACGCCCTTCAACTAAAGCCGTGCCGCCCGCAATCGAATAAGCCACATCAGACCCAACCTGATTAGCCAACGCCTGCAATTCTTTCAAGGGCAAGTTGATATCCCATAGGGTGTTGAGTTTACGAAAAACTGCTGCTGCGTCCGTTGACCCACCCCCCAAACCTGCTGCGACAGGAATCCGCTTTTCAATAGAGATATGAACACCCGCCTTGATATTGCCCACTTTTTTCATGAGCTGGGCCGCTTGATAGGCATGGTTGCGGTTATCTTCTGGCAAAAAGGCGCGACTCGTCTCTACGATAATCTTGTCTTCTGGAATCATTTCAAAAGTTAGGTAATCTGACAAATCGATTGACGCCATCACCATGGCTACTTCATGGTAATTGTCTGAACGACGAAATAATATATCTTGAGCAAGGTTGATCTTTGCCGGTGCTACTTCTCCCTCGATCATAAGCAAACCTCCCGTCCAATATTTTTTCCGTATAATTACTAATAAGTTTACCAAAAATATCACGGATTAAAAAGAAAAAAACCACAATATCAAGCACTTCACAGATGAAGCTAGATACTGACGGTTTTCAATGTCGTATATAATATATATATCATTTCAATCGCTTATTCGAATTCGATTTCGACTGATTCAGTTAACACATCGGAATAGCTATAGCAGATGCGTTCAAATTTATTTTCTTCTTGGTCTAGTTCAACCACGAAAACAGCAGGGAAAGTATCACTTAGCACCCCTTGGCGTTTCATCACGCGTTTACGACCAATCTGTTGTGTAAGATGGACGCGTTCACCGATTTTTCCTTCAAGTTCCGCTTTAATAGTTGCAATATTATTTGGCATGCCCTCACCTCTCTACCGTACAGTATACCATAAAATACAAGATATATAAATACCATTTTTGTCTTTTATTGTCAACAATTATAATGGTAAAATAGGTGAGAATTTTAGCCAAATGTTCTTAATCTTGGAAGGTCAAATCTTCTTTGTACAGGGCGTCTGCCAAGTGTCCAAAATCAGCAATCGTTAAAGTTTCCGCTCGTTGCTTTTGGTCAATACCTGCAACCTCAAGGGCTTTTAACATTTTTTCAACCACGACTTCCTCTTTTCCAAAGGCAGCCCGTAAGTTATTCCAAATGGTCTTACGTCGTTGTTTGAAACTCGACCGTACTAACTGGAAGAAAAATGCTTCATTTTCAACAGTAATTCTTGGTTTATCCAGCTTGTTTAAGGCCAAGATAGCCGAATCTACGTTAGGTTGCGGGTTAAAAACAGTCCGCGGTACAGTAAAGGCGATTTCCGCGTCACAGTAGTATTGAATAGCTACTGATAATGACCCGTAAGCCTTTGTTCCTGGGGCTGCTGTCAATCGTTCTGCTACCTCTTTTTGCATCATCAAGATGAATTGGTCGAAGTGGAAGCTAGCTTCAAGTAAATTGAAGATGATTGGCGTTGTAATATAATACGGCAAGTTAGCCACTACAACCGTCCGCTCAGCAGGTGGGAAAGCCGCCATTGTCGCATTCAAGTCCGCTTCCAAGATATCTTGATGCTTGATTGTTACGTTGTCGTAATCACTTAGGGTATCTGCTAAAACTGGCAACAAGCGTTGGTCAATTTCAAAAGCCAATACTTCCTTGGCGTTGATGGCTAAGAACTCCGTTAAAGCACCAATCCCCGGTCCGATTTCAATGGCGTTGGTATCCTTGTCCACCCCTGCTACGTCCACCATATGTTGTAGGATTTGCGGTTCAGTCAGGAAGTTTTGCCCCAAAGACTTTTTCGCATCTAAATTGAATTTCTTTAAGATGGCACCCGTTCTTGAAGGCGTTGCGATATATTTAAATGGTTCATTCATAATTTTCACCTATTTCTTTTGGTAATTTTCAAGCACTGCTGCCACTTGGTCTAATGATATCTGGAAAAGGGCTAACCGTTTCGCAAGCTGTTTGCCGTTGACATAACCCAAGTGTAGCTGGCTAGATAAGTATCCTCTTCTGTCTTTGGCATCCGGTGCCCCAATCAACCTTAAGGCAATCAAGTCTTTTTGTGCGATAGGTTCAACCGCGTTTCCTGCTGGATCAGCCAGCTGGTAAACATTGGCCAGCGCCTTTTCAATCGCTGTATCAGAGGCATGCTCAACCCCTAAACTCCCCTTGTGACTTGGTTTCGCTTCATCTCGTTCAATAAAGGCATGTTGAACACCAGGTACAGCGTCCACAACCGCTTGACGAATCTTAGTGCCTGAGATATCTGGATCTGTAAAGACAATCACCCCATGGAGTTCATGAGCTTTCTTGATTTCAAGCAAGGTCCGTTCATCAACCGCTGACCCGTTAGTTTCAATAGTTGTGACTTGGTAGAGCCGGTTCAACCTTTGGGTATCTGACTTGCCCTCAACTACAATCACCTGTTTAATCTGTTTCTTTTGTTTGGCAGATGGATTTTCAGCTTTCGCCATCTCTCCCTGTTTGTCTTCAGCTGTCATATCACGCATCTACTTTCTTTTGACCAATTGTTGGCCATCAAAATCCAATGCGAATACATCCAAAGCATTTTGGAAGGTTTGCGCTTCAAAATCTGCAATTGAGCTTTCACGTGTCGTTGCCAAGGTCTCTGCCACATAGGCTACAAAGGCTGATTCATTACGTTTGCCCCGTTTTGGTACCGGCGCTAAATACGGCGAATCTGTCTCAATCAAAATCTTATCATCAGGCACCAATTTAGCAGCTTCCCGCACTTCCACCGTTTTTTTGAAGGTCGATACCCCGGAAAAAGAGACATGCATGCCTAAATCTAGGAATTTCTCGACCCATTCAGGTGTTTCACCAAAGGAATGCATAATGCCACCGAAGTCGCTCACTTTTTCTTCTTTTAAAATGCGGTAACAATCAGCCGTCGCGTCCCGGTTATGGATGACAATAGGCAACTGTAATTCGCGGGCAATCGCTAGTTGACGGCGGAAAACTTTTTCTTGTACGTCACGGGGACTAGTATCCCAGTAATAATCCAAGCCTGTTTCCCCAAGCGCCACTACCCGGTCATCTTCTAAAGTAGATAATAGGTATTTTTCAGCTTCAGCATTGTATTCCACCGCTTCAGTTGGATGCCAACCGTAAATTCCAACCATGTCCCCATTTTCCTTGATCATTTCTTGGGCTCGGTTAATGGTATTGTAGTTAAAACCTACTAAGGCAAAGCCTTTTACCCCAGCATGTCTAGCCCGAGTGATGGTTTCATCGCGGTCGTCATTAAAATCATCTACATTTAAATGTGTGTGCGTATCAAATAACATATTTTTCCTTTCTTAACTTAGAAAAAGGGACTGTGACAACCAGCCCCTTCTTCGCGTTATCATTAAGCTATTTCACTACCATTTGCAGCATCTTCAGGTGCAAATACTACTTGTAGTTTACCCTCGTGTTCTGCAGAAAGGATCATTCCTTGAGAAACTTCACCCTTCATCTTACGTGGTTTCAAGTTGGCGATGATGCAAACTTTTTTCCCGATTAAAACACTTGGATCTGGATAGAATTCACGAATACCAGATAGGATTTGACGGTGACCCTTGTCCCCTGCGTCCAATCTGAATTTCAATAATTTGTCTGCCCCTTCAACGAAGTCAGCATCAATCACTTCAGCAACCTTGATTTCAACTTTATCAAATACATCATATTTGATTTGGCTATCTTTAACGGATACCAATTCAGTTTCTTCAGGGTTGAAGCTTTCATCTTCTTCCTCGTCGCCAGCTGGTTTATTGGCAGCCATTTGCGCTTGGATATAAGCAACTTCTTCATCGTGGTCTAGACGCGGGAAGATTGGTTGCCCTTTTTCAACTACTTTCGCAGTTTCTGGGTATAAACCAACTTTGGCATTTTCAAAACCTGCGTCAGCGTCAAAATCTAAACCTAATTGTTCAAAGATGTTAGCTGGCGTTTCAACCATAACTGGTTGGATTAGGATGGCAATCACACGTAATGAGTCTACCAAGTGGTACATCACTGATTGTAATTTACTTGCTTCTGCTTCATCTTTGGCCAAGATCCAAGGCGCTGTTTCATCAATATATTTGTTGGTACGAGAGATGATCTCCCAAACGTGGTCTAAGGCTACACTGAATTGTAGGTCATCCATTGATTGGCGGTAAGCTGCCACTTCAGATGTGATTAAATATTCTAATGGTGCATCAAAGTCAGTAATTTGACCTGGGTAAGCACCCACTTGACCACCCAAGTACTTGTTAACCATTGAAACAGTACGATTCAATAAGTTTCCTAAGTCATTCGCTAAGTCATAGTTAATACGGTTGATGAAGTTGTCAGGGGTAAAGATACCGTCATGACCAAATTTCACTTCGCGCATCAAGTAGTAACGTAAGGCATCTAGACCATAACGTTCAACTAGCATTTCTGGGTAAACAACGTTCCCTTTAGATTTAGACATTTTACCATCTTGCATCAATAACCAACCGTGGCCAAAGATTTGTTTTGGTAGTGGTAAGTCTAATGCCATCAACATAATTGGCCAATAAATCGTATGGAAACGAACGATTTCTTTACCTACAAAATGGATATTTGCTGGCCAGTATTTGTCAAAATTTTCAGCATCCGCATTTGGGTAGCCTAAGGCTGTAATATAGTTCGCCAAAGCGTCAATCCAAACGTAGACAACGTGTTTAGGGTTAGATTTAACTGGCACACCCCAGTTGAATGATGTACGTGAAACCGCCAAGTCTTCTAAACCTGGTTTAATGAAGTTGTTGATCATTTCATTTTTACGGGTTTCAGGTTGGATGAATGTCGGGTTCTCTTCGTAGTATTGTAGTAAACGATCAGCGTATTTACTCATCTTGAAGAAGTAAGATTCTTCTTTCACTAATTCTACGTCGTGACCAGATGGCGCTTTACCACCGATTACTTTGCCATTTTCATCTTTGTAAACTTCTTCTAATTGGGTTTCAGTGAAGAACTCCTCATCAGAAACTGAGTACCAACCTTCATATTCACCTAGGTAAATATCACCTTGTTCTAATAAGCGTTCGAAGATGTATTGAATGGCTTCAATATGTTGTTGGCTTGAAGTACGCATGAAAGTATCGTTTGAAATCTTCATTGTCTTCCAAAGTTCTTGCATGCCAGCCGCCATACCATCAACGTATTCTTGCGGTGAAATACC
>NZ_JVVG01000086.1:0-40993 GCF_001053265.1 Carnobacterium sp. 1290_CSPC | reverse complement strand
ATGGCATTTAACTTTATTGATTTCTTAATTATTATTAAAAACTAAAAAACGTATTCGTGTACTTTGAAATTATTTACCAACACTATTTGTAAAAGAACCGCCTGAAGTCTGATTCTTTGAGCGTTTTATTATTATAATATTACTATCATCTAACAGAATTCTCAAAGCAGTGAGAGCGTTAGTTTTTCCCGAATCGTTTTCGCCTATAATAGTATTGGTCTCACTGTCGAATCTAAATATTTCAGATTCATAATTTCGAAAATTTCGAATTTGAAGAGTAGATAAAAACATACTCAATTCTCCTTATTTTTTAATTTGATTACATAGTATATTTTATCACAAAGAATCTGATTAAAGCCTTAATTATGTATAAATTGAGTTGTTAAAAAGTTTTTCCTAAAGATGATTTTTTATATTAATTATGGCATTTTTTAGTTATCATTAATATAAAGATTACTTGGTTGGTATTTCTACTCAAATATTAATTTCAAAGTACCGTAAAATTAAAAAGCTAAGGAAATGGAAAAATTATGGAACTTCTACAAGAAACTTCATTTATATTACTTTCTCAAGAATCAGTTGAAGTAAAACAAATTATATACCAGTTGGTTAACTCAAGATTTAAACAACAAGATCAACTCAATATTTCTATATTACCTTTCTTATCATCTATTTGTGATGGATGGTTAACATTTTTTAAGTCACAAAACATAGAAATAGAAATTCCAAGTATTGAAAACGTTCCTTTCGATAGATTAGTCAAATCAACACGTGTTAGTTATAAACTATATTCAGATAAAAAGCATAACAAAATTAGTAGCCAACTACAAAAGGACGGTTTGAAAAGGATGGATCTGTTACAAACAGATTACAATTTTATTCAAAAACTAGTTGTTAAATTATTGGGGCAGAAAGATTTAGGCGTATTTACTATAGATGGGTCTCCTTACGGAAATACAAGTCAACTAAACATTTATTTAGACAAAATACTAAACATAAAATCTACAGCGTCGTTAAGTGACCTTGAAAAAAATTCATTCCTTTTTTTAACTAAATACTCTGAATATATTGCATCATTCATTAATTCTGTGGTTACTCAAACTTCAAATAGTAGTATTGATGAAAATAAGAGTTTATCATTAGATTCAAATAAATTCGAACACAAAGATTATTTTTTTTATGATGAACAGCGTAAAAATCTATTAAGTGGTGTTTTACCGAAAGATGCTCAGCTATTTCTTTTTAATATATTCTGCCAAAATAACTTTATAAACGATGTAATACCTGATGTTTTTCAGATCTCCGGACCATTTTTTTATAGGTCTAAATTACAAACTTACCTCATTAGTATTAATTGTCTATCTCTAATACTGAAGAAACATTCACGATCAATTAATGAAAGCCAATTTCATACTATTCAACATTTGCTTGAAGAAAAAGAAAAGTATTTCACTTTCGAAAATAAATTACGAAATAATATTTTTCACTATGGAATTCAAGAAATTCCGGTTTCAATATTTAAAGATTCAAAACATCATTTTGAAGAAATGATAGAATACTCAGTTGATATCGACTTTGAACGCTTTATGGCAAAAATAAATCAATCATTCACAATTATGAACCAAATGCTTAGCGATTTAATCAAATATAAACTTTAATTTAAAGTACACACTTCAACAAAGAAGTTAAGTCACAATTACTTTATACGCAACAAAATACATGTAGAATATAATATGTTCTGGGGGTGTTACCTTGAATTTTAACTTAAATATTACAGATATACTAAATTTACCTATAAAAATAATGTCAGCACTTGCTTTAGCAAGCGGTCTACTACTTTTCTTACCATCAAAAATATTAGCAAAACTTTATTTAGACACTTTTATAAATAAATATGGTTTTATAATTGGATTAATTTTTATTGTATCTTTAGCTATTTTAATAATTACACTAATTATCCAAGTATTTAATTTTATAGCAAATAAGAGAAGTATAAATAGGTTCTATCAAACAGCTGAGACTCGTTTAAGAAAGTTAAGCCCTTATGAAATTTGTATTGTTTTAAGTTTATTTGAAAAAGAAAATTATACAAACTTGTTGCCTATCAATGATGGGGCCGTGAAAAAAATAGAAAGTGAAATGATCATCGGAAAAGCAACAACTCAATATATGATTTCTAACCTAAATACTGCAAAATTTCCTTATTTATTACACCCCTGGGTGGTTGATGAATTGAAAAAAAAAGATCATCTTTTAGATTATTTTGAAAGTACTGCTGAAGAATTTCTGAAGAATGACGCAAATAAACAATTGATTTATGATTCTTGTATTCGACAACCGGATTATTATTAATTGATATAGATATTAACATTAAAACTAGGTTTAATATCGCATTCCATATTATATAGTATCCATTTTTAACTAACCAATTTGAAGAAATATTAAATTAACTTTTAACCGATTTCTTTATTTTTTCAGAAATGATAAAAGTTCAAATATTCTTAATTACACTATATAAAAAAAGCGTCCAATTACGAACGCCTTTATCTTTGAATATTGAACTTTAGAATCCCTATTTACGATTTTATACAAATCTGAATCAGTGCTTCTATTGCACTTTTTGCAATTCTCATCTTATTTTTTATGATTTATAACACTTTATCCGTTTCCATATTTCTTGATTTTACTGCATGTCCCCTTATATGACTCACACAAAATCCAGAGTGGGAATAAGGTGAATTTTAAGAACGCTGATATAACAGCGTTCTTTTTTGTGTTCAATTTTCTTTAGCCATAATTTACATCTTTAAAATAAAAAAGATAATCAATCAAATAATGAACCAAGATTACTCAGATAACAATATCAAAAAAAGGAACTCCGTCTTGATATGATCCCTCTAAAGTAGACACTTAAAAAAGTAAATCTACTTTAGGGGGAGTTTTTTACGTTCAAATAGTAAACATACAGTATCTGAATTAGAATATTTTATTAAATTATATTTACAGGAAGGTGTAAGTATCAGTGAGTTGCAAGAAACCTATGGTTTAAAGCTTGTAGAAAGTAAATTTCGCCGCAAGATTCTACGATATAAAAAGCACGGCATTTCTGGTATTCAGTCAAGTAAAACCAACAATCATTATAGTCAAGAGTTTAAGCAAGCTACTGTTGAGGAGTATTTTATTTCTGATCAAACAATAGTTGGGATTGCACGTAAGTATAATATTCCTTCAGATGCAACTGTTGGAAATTGGATAATCAAGTATACTAAGGGTGAAGAAAACCGTAATTATTCTCCATTACCCGAGGTGTTTAAAATGAAAAGCAGAAAAACGACCACAGAAGAAAAAATAATGATTGTCAAAGATTGCTTGGCCAATGAATTGTCTTATAAAGAAACAGCTCAGAAACATCATGTATCCTACAACAATGTGTATTCGTGGGTTAAAAAGTACAAAGAATACGGTCCTGATGGACTTAGCGATAATCGTGGACGGCGGAAACCAGATAGTTTACAAACAAATGAAGAGAAGTTAAAGGCAGAAATTGCCGCACTGAAGGCTAAAAAACGAGTACTTAGAAACAGAAAATGCAGCAATAAAAAAGCGGAGAGAAGTGGAAAGAGAGTTGATGTTACGCAAACAAGGTATGAAGTCTAATATCAAACCATTAAAAAATTACAACAAGAAGGATTCAAAATAGTTCATTTATGTAAAGCTTTAAAAGTCAGTAGAGCCGGTTACTATAAATGGTTGAATCGCAAACCATCCCGCAAAGGTCAGCGTTTAGAAAAGCTTATTGAAATGATTGCCCATACTTATAATAAATTTAATGGTATTTATGGTTATCGTCGGATAACCATTTATCTAAATCATTACTTAGGTGCTAAAGTAAACCATAAGTGTGTTCATCGATTAATGAAATTATTGAAATTAAAAGCTGTTATTCGTCAAAAAAGATATAATTACAAACCGCATACACCTAATCATGTGGCAGAAAACATCTTAAATAGAGCATTCCAAGAAGAATACAAGCCAATGGAAGTGCTACTTACAGATGTAACAGAATTACCTTACGGTAATAATTCAAAAGCATATCTAAGCGCTATTTTAGATTATGGTGTCCAAAAAATAATAGCATTCAAACTCTCACACCAGAATAACAATGCCTTAGTTCGAGATACGTTTTCACAAATTGAAAATCAACTTATCCCGAATAAAACATTGATCCACAGTGATCGTGGAGTTCAATATACTTCTCATTTTTTTAGAGAATATATTTCTAGAAACGATGTAATACATAGTATGTCCAGAGTGGGTAAATGTATAGATAACGGTCCGATGGAAAGCTTCTGGGGTATTCTGAAATCAAAAATGCTACAATTAGAAGCATACGATACGTTTGAAGAGTTAAATGATACACTTCAATCTTATATTGAATTTTATAATATGGAGCGAGTTCCACTTAGCATGGGATTGCGTATTCCAGCATAAAAAAACCATGCATATTAAAATTGATGCATGGCTTAAATATTTTATTTATTTACCTGTCTGCTTGACAGGGGGCAGTTCATCTTATGAGTTCCTTTTTTTGTATATTTATTCAGGTCGTTGAAACATTGATAATGAATAGTTGTTACTAATTTTTTATATGATCATTAGTAATTTCAGTTAGTGTTATTTTTCTCTCATTTCCAATAACTAAAGGTACATATTCGTTTAATACTTCTGAATAATCTAAGCCAAAGGCTGAAGCAGTTGGTTGAACATGTTCTTTAATAAACAATTTAAGTTGCATAACTTGGCGCTCAATAGAGCTGAGCTCAGAGGTTTGAGAAAGTTTCTCATGAATAATGACGAATTGGAAGTCACCAACTTCCCTACCAGGTGTTATGGTATATCTCTGTGGTTGTTTTGGTAAACGACCACTTGTCATTAAGTCATGGATGATCTGGCGAATATATACATTAATTTCTTGGGTAACTTTAAATCCTAGGTGTAATTTCACTTTAACAATATAATCTGTATCCATCATGTCGACCTCATAAGCTTTTGTATAAGGTTCATCAGTTACAACAACATTCACAAACCAATAAACTCTTGCCTTTTTAGGCCGTTTATCAAGGATCGAATAGATATATTGACGCCCGATAATAGAGTCATTCATATGAGCAACTAAGAAAACGACATTTGTTTGATTTAAAGGCAATGAGGAATCTTTTCGTAATTCACCAATTTGGTCTAAATAATCATGTAAATCAATAAGGTCTTCTGTCTTGGCTTCAATTTGGTTGCCCCATTGCCATATTACCATGATGAATAAAATAATGGCAGCAATCATCACAGCAACATACCCACCGTGAAAGAATTTGGTAATACTTGAAATGAAGAAAATCCCTTCAATTAATGCAAAGAATAGGGTTAAGGTATGTGCGACCAGTTTAGGTTGACCAATCTGCATTAGGTATGCATGTAATAAGATGGTTGTCATTAACATGGTAATTGTTATAGACAGACCGTACGCAGCTTCCATACGCGCAGATGTTTGAAAGGCGACCACTACACAAGATGTAAAAATCCATAACAGTAAATTAATTGTTGGAATATACATTTGACCAATAGAAGAGCCTGGATATAATATTTTCAGTCTCGGTAATAGTTTTAATTTGATTGCTTCAGAAACCAATGAGAATGATCCGGAAATCAATGCTTGAGACGCGATAACTGCTGCAATCGTAGCAAATATTACCCCAAATACTAGCCAACCTTCTGGAAGCATTGCGAAAAAGGGATTTAAGTCTTCAATTTCTTGGTAGTCCGGGTTATTTCTAACTTTTAATAACCAAGCTGCTTGACCTAGGTAATTCAAGGTCAAACAGATTTTAATATATGGCCAACTAGCACGAATATTGGCTAATCCGGCATGTCCTAAATCGGAATACAAAGCTTCAGCACCAGTAGTTGCTAGAAAGACACTACCTAGAATAAAAATACCAGCTTTATTTTCCGGGCTAAATAAAACTTTAAAAGCATAGTAAGGATTCAAAGCTCTTATAACTGTCCAATCGCCTATAAAGTTTAATAAACCAACAGTGCCTAAAAAGGTGAACCATGCAAACATAATTGGACCAAATGCTCGTCCTACTACATCAGTACCAAATCGTTGGATCCCAAAAAGTACGAGTATGATAGCCAAGGTGATGGCAATTACAATTTGTTGACTTTCACCAAAATGACTATAGAATGTCGGCACACCACGCAAGCCTTCAATAGCAGTTGTTACCGTTACAGCGGGTGTAAGGACACCGTCAGCTAGAAGTGAAGCCCCACCAATCATCGCAGGAATGATGAGATAGCGAGCTTTTTTTCGTACTAAAGTATATAAAGCGAAAATACCACCTTCCCCTCTATTATCTGCTTTTAACGCTATTAAAACGTATTTGATTGAAGTTAGTAGGGTAATAGTCCAAAAGATTAGTGAAACAGAACCGATAATAAAATCAGGACTGATATTGGCCAGTCCACCGTTACCAGCCACAATTGCCTTCATTACATATAAAGGGCTGGTTCCTATATCCCCATATACGACGCCCATTGCAATCAACAATCCCGCAAAAGAAAGTTTATTGTTTATGCTATTTTTACTTGTCATTATACTCTCCAATAATATTCAAAAATTTTCCAAGATTACCAAATTATGAACTATTCACTATAAAAGTCAATAGGTTTAATGTACTTATTTCACAAAAGTACTCGAATAATCAAAAGGCAATACACTTACTGAAAGTCGCTAAATATATACTAGCCTAAGAGTGATTAAAAACTGGGTATGTAAGACTAGATTCATCTCTATTGATATAAAAAGAAGAGAGTTAACCGATTGGTCAACTCTCATAAAATTAGTCTAACATTTAGGGTCACCTATACTGTCTAGGGATTTTTGTGTCTTATAATTCTTTATAATAAATCAAGTCTATTTGTTCGTCGTCTGCCATGAAGAAGGGATGTTGACTAATATGGCGAAAGCCCATTTTGCTGTAAAAATTAAGTGCGCGTTGATTATGTTCCCATACGCCCAACCAAATACCAGCCAAACCTAGACTACGTGCAATTTCTTCAGCAGCTTGAATTAATTTTGTGCCATATCCGTTGCGTAGAAAAGCTGTTCGCACATAAATCCTTTCGACTTCAAGGAGATTGTCGCCCACATATTCTGACTGTGCTTCGCCCACATTCAATTTAAGATAACCCATAGTTTCATTATTCTCTCTTAAAAAGAAGAATTGACTATTGGCGGTTTCTAATTCTGCTACTAATTTGCTCCGATTATATGCATCTTCTAAATAAATCATCATATTTTCATCTGAATTAAATTCCCCAAAAGTGTCCGTATAGGTTTCGATTGAGACAGCTCTTAGCTCATCCACATCGGCCACACTACATTGATGTAATTGTATCATAAATGACCATCCTCCTTGCAAAATGGATTCCCTATATCATAACCTAAAAGCCAAAAAAATTTAAATCAAAAGGGGTAGGGAATTGGGGAAATGCAGCTACTGGTTTGACGTGTAAAATTATTTCTTAGTATTAAGGACTATAATCAGTGAAATTTGCAATAGAAGCGCGTATTTGTAAAGAATTTACTTAATATTTACAAGAATTATATCTAGTTTTAGAAATGAGCAATGTATAAATGCACTTGTTCTGGCATTGGTAAAGGGTTATATTCGTTTTTTATTAGATATATAAAATCAATTAAGTGTAAAGAAATCGAATTAAAGACTTTACTGATTATTTTCAAAACTAATACTTAAAATTGATTGGAAGTTAATATTGGTAGTTTAAGATAAACAGCGGAGTTAAAAATTTGAGATCAATTTTCGGGAGGAAATAAGGACAATGAAATTTAACAAGAATATTATGCGCTTTGGTGTGGGGTTATTATCAGCTGCATTATTAGCTGCATGTGGTAATGCTAGTGCAGGTTCTGAATCATCTAACTCATCTACTGGTGCTGCAGAGGGCGAAACTGAATTAGTATTCTGGCATGGTATGGGTGGGTCTACTGGTGAAGCACTACAAAAAATCGTTGACCAATATAACGAGTCGCAAGATGAAGTTTTCGTCAATGCGCAATATCAAGGAACTTATGATGAAACATTAACAAAATTACGGTCATCTGCCTCTGGTTCTGATGTCGGTGCCGACTTAGTTCAAGTATTTGAACAAGGGATGACATTCATGATCGACTCAGGTTTAACAGTACCTGTTCAAGATTACGTTGACGAATCTGGATTTGAATTAGGCGACTTAGAAGAAAACTTATTAGCTTACTATACGAAGGATGACACTTTATACTCTATGCCATTCAACTCATCTACACCGTTAATGTACTACAATGCGGACCTATTTGAGCAAGCTGGTATCGAAGAAGCACCAACTACATTTGAAGAAATTATTGAAATTTCACCACAATTAACTGAAGCAGGCGTTGAAATGCCAATGTCATTAACTATCTATGGTTGGTACATTGAGCAATTTATCAACAAAACTGAAGAAGACATGTACAACAATGGTAACGGCCGTGATGCTGCACCAACAGAAGTTGCATTCGACCAAAACGGTAGCATGTTACGTGCCTTAGAAACTTGGAAAAAAGCACAAGATGAAGGTTTAGCACCTAACGTAGGACGTACGGGTGGACAAGCTGAGTTCGTTTCAGGTCAATCAGCAATTACTTTAGCTTCAACAGCAACATTACGTCAAATCTTAACAGAAGTTGACGGCCGATTCGAAGTAGGTACTGCTTACTTCCCAGCATTATCTTCGGAAGATGAAGGTAGCGTTTCAATCGGTGGTGCGTCTCTATGGATGATCGAATCTGAAGACGAAGCTAAGAAAGATGCTACTTGGGACTTCATGCAATACCTAGTAACACCTGAGGTTCAAGCGCAATGGAATGCAGATACAGGTTACTTCCCTGTAAACAAAAATGCCCATGACGAACAAGTATTCAAAGATAACTTAGCAGAATTCCCTCAATTCCAAACGGCGATTGACCAATTACATGATGCGACACCTGAAGATCAAGGTGCTTTATCTGGTGTAAATCAAGAAGCTCGTATGTACTTCGAAGCAGAATTAGAGCGCCTATTAAATGATGAAATCACTGCAGAAGAGGCAGTTCAAAATATGGCTGATCAAACAAATGCAGCGCTTGAAAACTACAATGCGACGAATCAATAAGATTTAGACTTTGTACAGCCGGAAGCTTTTTCCGGCTGTTTTATATTTTGAAAGGAGCACAATTTTGGAACGTACAGATGAAATTGTAATCATTAAAGCGAAGAAGACCTTGGGTGAACGAATCCAACCTTATATGTACTTGTTACCAGCTTTGTTAGTTTTAACAGTATTTATGTTTTGGCCTTTTATCCAAACGATTTTCCGTTCGCTATATCTAACAGATTCTTTCGGTCAAATGTCCCAGTTTCTTGGTTTGAGAAACTATGTTGAATTATTTGCCAGTAAATCATTCTGGAACTCTATGATGGTATCATTCCAGTTTGTTTTGATTGTTGTACTTTTTGGTGTGACAGTTGGACTAATAGCGGCTATTCTATGTCAACGGTCATTTCCTGGGATTAGATTTTTCTCTACCTCTTATGCGATGCCAATGGCTATTGCATCTGCAGGTATGGCCATGATTTTCCAAGTCATGTTAAACCCGACAGTAGGAATTATAAACAAGTTAATCGGCACCAATCAGAACCTTCTAACGCATCCAACATGGTCTCTGGTAGTTATAGGGATTTTAACTGGCTGGTTAAATTCAGGGATGAACTTTTTATATTTCTCTTCTGGATTAGCGAGTATTGAGGATTCTTTATATGAAAGTGCCTCAATTGATGGAGCCAACGGTTTTCAAAAATTTATCAATATTACCATTCCTTCATTAGGCCCAACTTTCTTCTTTGTTATTGTAACTAACGTGATTAACGCCTTCCAAGGTTTCGGTCAAATCAATATCTTGACTAAAGGTGGTCCAGGTGAAGCGACGAACGTAATTGTTTACGATATTTACAAGAATGCCTTTATGAATTACCGGTATGGATTTGCCTCAGCAGAATCAGTTGTTTTATTCGTCATCATTATGGTTTTAACAATTATCATGTTCATCATTCGAGGAAGGAGTAATAAATAATGGCCAGCACGCAAGCAAATTCAACAGCAGTTACAAACCGTAATAAACAAAATCAAAAATACTTGGTGCAGCAAAGAGTTCAACAAGTAGGCGTAATTGTCCTTAACGTTATCATGTGGCTTTTTATGATGTTTCCTTTAATTTATGCCGTATTAATGGCCTTGAAACCATCAGCTGAATTATATGATCCAAATTCAATTCTATTCCCGCAAAACCCAACGTTAACAAACTTCGTTCAAGTTTTTGATATCGCCCCTTTAGGTCGTTATATCGTCAACTCAATTATCGTAGCAACATCTGTTACCTTATTGCAGATTCTGACATCTTTATTAGCCGGTTTTGCTTTCAGATTTGTAAACTTTAAGGGCAGTAAATTAGTGTATGCCTTAATCCTTTCTACCATGATGGTACCAGGTGAAGCGGTAATTATCTCTCAATTCTTGATGGTATCTGGCTGGGGCTTAAATGATTCAATTATTGTATTGATCCTGCCATTTATGGCTTCAGCATTTAACATCTTTTTATGTACACAAGCGCTACAAAACTTCCCTTATGAAATTTATGAAGCAGCTAAAATGGATGGGTGTAAAGATTTACGATTTGTATTTGAAATTATGTTTCCATTACTGAGACCAACGCTTGGTTCAATGGCCGTTCAGTCATTCCTTGCAGGTTGGAACATGTACATGTGGCCGTTACTAGTAACGAATAACGATAATGCGCGAACTGTTCAAATCGGGATTTCAATGTTGAATAGTGTAGATTCACAATCATTAGTTTTAATGGTAGCGGGTGTTATTATTTCAATGATACCTAGTCTAGCCATCTTTGTTATCGGATCTAAGAACATGGTTAAAGGTTTAACTGCAGGGGCAGTGAAAGGTTAATAGGAGGATAGAATGGCAAAAGTTCAATTAAATAAAGTTGGCAAAATTTATGAAGATGGATTTAAAGCAATCCATAATATCGATTTAGACATCGAAGATAAAGAATTTATCGTATTTGTGGGACCATCTGGTTGCGGCAAATCGACTACTCTACGAATGATCGCAGGATTAGAAACTATTTCTGAAGGGGAATTACGTATTGGTGATGATGTTGTCAACAACGTACCTGCAAAAGACCGTGACATCGCAATGGTTTTCCAATCATACGCCTTATACCCACATATGAATGTTCGTGATAATATTGCCTTCGCAATGAAAATGGAAGGTATTTCTAAAAAAGAACGTTATGCAAAAGTTGAGGAAGTAGCGAAACCACTACAACTAACAGAATACTTAGACAAGAAGCCAGGTGCCTTATCTGGTGGACAACGTCAACGTGTGGCTTTAGGTCGTGCGATGGTACGTAATCCAAAAGTATTCTTGTTAGATGAACCATTATCAAACTTGGATGCGAAATTACGTGTATCGATGCGTTCTGAAATCGTTGAATTGCACCGTCAATTACAAACTACCTTCATTTATGTCACACATGACCAAACCGAAGCGATGACAATGGGGACGCGTATTGCAGTCTTAAATGCTGGTCGTGTTGAACAATTTGATACACCAGAAAACTTATACAATAATCCAGTGAACCGTTTTGTTGCGGAATTCATTGGCAGTCCACAAATGAACTTAATCAACGGTCGTTTAGTGAAAACTGAAAATGGTACGGCAATTGAATCAAGCGCGGAAATCTTCCCATTACCTCAAGAGATGCAGGATAACATTTTAGTAGAAGCAACTGGTCAAGAAATTCAAATCGGTTTACGCCCAGAGCACTTTGAATATAAGAATGACCGTTTTGATAACCAGACTATTTTAGTTCAAACTAAAAATGTTGAACAAGTAGGTGCAGATACCTTCGTTTACTTTGATTTCCATTCTTCAGAATGTGAAATGACAGCGCGCTTAAGTCCAGCGAGAAGAGTGCCAACACATTCTGATGTGTATTTACAAATTGATATAAATAAAGCATATTTATTTGATAAAACAACAGGTAATTCAATCTTAAACCGTCGTTACCACGAAGAATAAGGAGTGAACCTATGACTGGCATTATTGCCCACCGAGGCTTTTCAAAGTTATTCCCTGAAAATACCATGCTGGCTTTTAAAGAAGCAGCTAAGTTTGATATCACGGGTATTGAGCTTGATGTACAATTAACGAGTGATGAACAGGTCGTGATTTGTCACGATGAAACCATTGACCGGACGTCAAATGGCACGGGTTTTATCAAGGACATGACCTTAGCGGAATTAAAAACCTTCTATTTCTACGGCAAATACCAAGGTCGAGTTGAAGAAAATGAAGACATTCAAATACCAACACTTGAAGAATTTTTCAAGTGGTTCCAGCCCTTAGACATCATGGTCAATATTGAATTAAAAACCAATATTTTCCGTTATGATGGTCTGGTTGAAAAGGTGAATGACTTGATTCAACAATATGACTTAATTGATCGAGTAGTCCTATCTTCTTTCCAACACCACACCATGAATGATGCCAAAAAGGTAAATCCGGCCTTAAAAACGGGTCTTTTAACGATGAGTGGCATTTTGAACCCAGGTGATTATACCGCTAGTCACGGGCATGAATTTTACCATCCATTCTTCATGACTTTAGAGTCAAAAGATTTTGACAATCTTGCAGCCAACAATATCTGGATTAACACCTATACTGTAAACCGAGCTGAAGATATGGAAAAACTAATTACTGCTAAAGTAACCAATATCATTACCGATGATGTGGCCTTAGGACTAGAAACATTGAATGCATTAAAATAATTTACAAAGGAAAAGCCTATGGTTCCAATTGTGGATGCCATAGGCTTTTGTCGTATACTTTAGTGGTGCTTATCCTAATTGTAAATCTGCTGAAGTAAGGGCTTGGTCAATGACTGCCATAACCGCTTTAGAGTGGGCTAAGTTTGCTTTGACCCGGTCCATATCGTGAGTACGGATGATATCTTCAAATTCAACAAATTCTTCATACATGCGGTGGTTGTGAATTCGTTTGTCGGTTGTTTGTGAAGTCTCTCCGCGCAAGGCTAGATTATAAGAAGCCAATGAATTGGTTGGGCCATCGATAATTAAGGCACCGTTTCGTCCTTGAATAGTTGATCTAATTGGGGCGTCGGTATCTTTTGACCCGATGCAGACCGCTTTAAAATCTTCAAAATCCATAATCAACATGCCCGAAGTATCGATTCCCCGGTCTACATTGGCATAATAGGTAGCTGATTTTGGTGCGCCAAATAAGCCGACCAGTAAATGGACGTTGTAAATATTGATGTCCATTAAGGCACCACCAGCTTTTTTGGGATCAAAGGCTGGTAAAATCTCACCATCCATAAAAGCATCATACCGGCTTGAATATTGTGAGTAGTTGGCTTCAACAATTTTAATAGTTCCTAGTTTAGCCAAATCTGCTTTTAGTGCTTTGAAGTTTTGGAAGTGTTGGTTGGTAATCGCCTCTACTAATACCAAATCTTTTTCCAGAGCGATTCCTTCCAGTTCTTCTAGCTCTGCCAAGTTTAAGGTGAATGGCTTCTCACAAATCACGTTTTTATTGGCCAATAGTGCCTTTTTTGCAAATTCATAATGCAGATGGTTGGGCAAGGCCACATAGATGGTATCGATATCGCTAGCTAATAAGGCGTCTAGGTCCGTGAAAACTTGGTTGATTCCGTGGTCGTCCGCCATCGCTTGGTTTTTAGCCAAAGATCTTTCAGATGACAAAAGGGCAACCAATTCTATAGCTGGGATATCGTGGACCATTGATAGGAAATCTACGACAATCTTACCAGCACCCAATATTCCTAATTTCATATATATTTCCTTTCTTTAGTAGGGTCTAAATTAATGTAAGCCGACTTGACCGTCTTCCATAATTTGCATGACTAACAGGGTTTCTTCGTCTTTCACGACTTTCTCTTTGCCGTTAATAATGGTTTCATAAATATCGCGGTAAACTTGACGGTAGTCGCCAACTTCAGTAACAACCGCTTCTTTGTGGTAGACACCATTGTCATCGAGATAGGTTAAAGTGCCGTAGTGTTCAGGCAAGTCTTGGCCAAAACCAGGTTGGTCAGGGGTATAGTTTAGTTTCAAGTGGTCTTCTTGACGGTCTTTTGTTTGCTTGATGAAGACACCTTTTTTTCCGTAAATGGCAAAAGATGGTCTGGCTTCAAACCGCATTAATGACCCGGCTACTGCCACTTTTAAATTGCCGTAGTTTAAATCAAAGTCGAAGTAGCCGTTTAATTTGCCGGAACCAAGAATTTGACGGGTATCGAAGTGGACATCGTCAGGCATGCCGAAGTAAGAAATGGCTTGGTCAAGGGAATGAGAACCCAGGCCGTATGTATAGGAATCGATTAAACTATAAGTTGAATTTTCTGAAAATTCAGGGTTATAGCGATCGTAGTGAATTTCAACCTCGATCAAATCACCAAGGACGCCAGATTCGATGACTTTTTGCGTAGTTAGGAAGTCCGAATCGTAGCGACGATTTTGATAGCATTGGATGAATAGGCCTTTTTCTTTGGCTAAGTCGAATAACTCTTTGGCTTGGTCACGAGTTTCCGCAAATGGTTTTTCAACCAATACATTTTTACCGGCTTCAAGAGTTTGTTTGGCTAAATCATGGTGGGTAGGGTTAGGTGTTGTAATGACAACTAGGTTGATGGCTTCATCCTTGTAGATATCATCTAGGTTACTCGTGTAATGAACACCGTCAAGACTTGGCCAAGCACTTTTCCCAGACCGTGAGTAAATCGTTTGCACGTTGACAATTTCCGGTAGGCGACTAGAGAAGGGTAGGTGGTAGCGGTTGGTGGATTTACCGTTTCCGATATAAGCAATATTTAACATGAATATAACCTCCATAAATGTATTTGTCTTAAATATAGCGGTATTGATGGGAAAATGATAGCGATTTGGTTATTCTGGTAGTAACTGCCAGGAAGGTGTCGAATGAAAGGGGGTTTTTGAACATTTTGACCAAAAAGATATCCTCCATACCAATTTTCAGGCAGATAGCGTACAATGTTATGAGTAGAAAACCCTTTCAGGAGAAGGTGAGAAAATGAATTTAGTGCAAGCACTTAAAAATGACCAAAAATTTACGCCCAATGAAAAGCGAATTGCGGCTTATATCTTGAGCAATCCCTTAGCGACCAGCCAGTTTAATTTAAGAGACTTGGCGACTAAAACTTATACCTCACATTCAGCGATTGTCCGTTTTACCCAAAAGCTAGGTTATGAAGGTTTCAGGGATTTCCGGGTGGCTTTAATTGCCTATGCCCAGCAGGACCGGTTCAAAGAAGGGGCAGTGGATGCCAATTTTCCCTTCGTACCGGAAGATTCGACTAGTGTTATTGCCGACAAAATGGCTAGTTTGACCAAGCAAACGATTGAAGCTATGCAAGCCAATTTTGATGAACAGACTTTTGAAGCCTGTGTGAAAACTATGCTAGATGCCAAACGGATATTTATTTTTGCCAAAGGCGACACGCAAATTTCAGCCCGATCTTTTCAAAATAAGCTGGCTAAATTAGGGATTTTCATTGTGATTGCTGAAGAATACGCGGATGAGGCCTGGGTAGCATCCAATATTTTAAAGACTGACTGTACCATTTTTACCTCTTACCGGGCGGATTCAGTCAAGTACCAGCAATTTATTAAGATTTTGAAAGCTGAAAGTGTGCCAACTATTTTGATTTCGTCCCTAAACGCTAAAGTTTTAGCGGGGATGACTGACCATTGGCTGACAACTGTTGATTTGGAGCGGTCAGACTCCTTGAAAATAGGGACTTTCTCCTCGCAAATTGCCATTGAATATATTTTCAACGTTTTATATGCCATGATTTATATGACCAATTACCAGAAAAATAACGAACAAATTGCCAAGAAGTTTACGCGAATCCAGAGAGGAGCTTTAGATGGTTAAGTGGGGAATTATCGGCGCAGGAAATATTGCCAACCGTTTTGCGAATAGTCTAGAGGAGGTAACTGACGGTGAATTATACGCGGTTGCCAACCGGACGATTGAAAAGGCTGAAGCTTTCAAAGCTAACCATCCATGTGAAAAGGGCTATGGGTCTTACCAAGAATTATTGGACGACGACCAAGTGGACGCCGTCTACATAGCCTTACCGCATAAATACCATTTGGAATGGGTCTTGAAAGCCATCCAAGCAGGCAAAGCCATTCTTTGTGAAAAACCAGCGACTATGAATCAAGCTGAAGTTTCAAAAATTGAAGCAGCTTTACATGCTAAACCCGTTTTCTTTATGGAAGCCATGAAGAGTCGCTTTACACCTGCTTATCAAACGGTGAAAGAGCTGGTCGCACAAGGTGAAATTGGGGAAGTCCATACGGTAACCACTTCTTTATGCCGAAAATTCGATGAGTCCAATGCTTCTTACCATTTTGAAAAAGGTCAAGGTGGCTGTTTACTAGATATGGGTGTCTATAACGTTGCCTTACTAGAAGACTTCTTGCCAGGTGAATTTGTCCTGAAAAATTTGGATTACAAGTTACATGATAGTCAAGTAGAAGTTTACGTGAATGCGGTATTTGACGTGAACGGTAAGGAAGCTGTGCTAGAATCAGGTTTTGACCGGTTTACAGACGCAAAAGCAGTGATTTCAGGAAGTAAAGGGGAAATTGTGCTTTATGACTTCCACCGACCGACTAAATTTGACTTAATTGTAGACGATAGGGTCACCAACAATGAAATCTTAAATATTGTCGATGATTTTTATGGTGAAATTACCCATGTCCATGCCAATCTAAAAGCAGGTAGATTAGAAAGCAACCGGATGCCAATGGCGGATACTAAGAAATTCGCAGCCATTATTGATCAATTGAAAGCAGAAATATTTTAGTAAATGCAATCACTCAGATCAAATGAAAGCGTAAACTGCTATAATGAAAGTAAGAAAATTACAGGAGGCTCTTCTATGAAGATTGAACGAGTGGCATTTTTTGATATTGACGGTACCTTATTTGACTCAAACAAGTACCATTTACCCATTGAACAACAGGTCCCAGAGTCAACCTACCTTGCCATTGAAAAGTTAAAAGCCAATGGCGTGCTGCCAATTATTGCGACAGGTCGCTGGAAGAACCGTGCCCAGGACTTGGGGGACTTATTGAAGATTGATTCATTCATCACTTCAAATGGTCAGGCAGTTCATATCGAAAATGACCTTGTTTATCAAAACTATATTGACCAAGCACTAGTTGAACGAACGGTTGACGAGATGCGTTTCCGCGATGTGCCAGGCTTTTTTGATACCAAGGAAGGCCTTCATTTACTACCAAATGTTTTTCATGCCAGGGATTACGGAGAACCATTTAAGATTGTGCATGATAGTGAATATCCTGAACACGTCCTTCAAATGCTCGTGACCACTGAAAATATCCAGATTGTGAGCGACTGGTTGACTGAATTGAAAGTCGTTCAAACGGGGCCGACTCATTTGGATATCTATCCATTCGATGTGTCTAAAGCCAATGGGATTGACAGGGTTCTTGAGATATTAAATATGAATATTTCACAAACTTATGCCTTCGGTGACGCCGACAATGACCTTGAAATGTTGGCCAAAGTTGGCACCTCAGTTGCAATGGGTAATGGGACCGATAACGTCAAGAAAACTGCAGATATCATTACTTCTGAAGTTTGGAATGACGGCATTTATAAAGCCTGTGAACAATTAGGATTGTTTGATTAATACCTGAAAAAGGTCAATCACCAGCTTACTAGCGGTTTTTTCTATAGAAGGACAGGCTAGCTTGGGGAAATGGTAAATAAGGAAGAACATACTAGAGGGAAAAACACAGAAAATGGCTGATCAAGTGAGGTTCAACTACTTTCTGTGTTTTTGATTTATGGTTATGTTATTTTTAGAAGTTACCGTCTAACAAGTCTTGAATGATTTTTGAGACACCTAGATCGTTATTAGATGGAGCGATAAAATTAGCTTGTGCTTTAATATCGTCATGTGCATTTTCCATGGCATATGAATATTTCACTGCAACTAACATTTCAATGTCATTATAGTTATCACCAAAAGCCATCATTTGGTCAGTGGTGATATTGAGTAAGTTACTCAGTTGGTACATAGCTTGTCCTTTATTGATATTTTTGTTCATAATATCAATCCATTCTTTACCAGATGTTGTGGCAGAGAATTGTTTGTTT
Organism: Carnobacterium sp. 1290_CSPC; assembly: GCF_001053265.1. NCBI lineage: Bacteria > Bacillati > Bacillota > Bacilli > Lactobacillales > Carnobacteriaceae > Carnobacterium > Carnobacterium sp. 1290_CSPC. The sequence goes on along the minus strand of NZ_JVVG01000086.1, from coordinate 22,588 downwards.
AAAGCAGGTCCGTAAATGTCTGCATATTGGTCAACAGCATCGTTATTCGGTGTATAAACGGTAAACTTGTTGGCAACAGCTTCTACTGACGCAAAGTCGTCATAATAATAAATATTTGTATAAAAAGTCCGGTAGACTTGGTCATACTGGTCATGGGCTTTTGGAATATAGGCAGCATCTAGGGCGCACAAGATAGGGATGCCAGCAGCTTCATTTTGCTCAAGGGTAAAGGCCATCAATTTTCGGTAGTCATCTGGTTCGATGATTGAATTAAATAATTGTTCTCCTTGTTTGGTAATGGCTGCACCATTATCAGATACGAAAATCAAATCGTCCTCGATATGACTGAACATATCTGCCAAGGTATAAAGTGGTCGTCCGGATGCGATGGCCACCTGGATGCCTTTTTCCTTTAAGGCGTGTACCTGGTCAGTAAAGTTCTTAGGGAGCTGTCCCTTGTCATTTAGTAAGGTGTGGTCCATATCAATGGCAATTAATTTAATATCTGTCATGTAAATCCTCCAATTGGTATTTTTTTACTAGCGAGCTTTTGTAGACTGTTATATAGCGCTTACAATTACTTTTAACTTAAAATTACATCGTAAGACGGATGGCTAGTAAACTTGTCTATGCTATATTATAACCATAAACTATTGAAAACGAAAATGAAAGGATGAACGCCCAGGGGTTGTTTAGGAAATTTAATTTGGATGATCTTTGGTGGTATTATTTCTGCCATCTCTTGGATCTTTATCGGCTGTCTATGGTGCCTAACGATTATTGGTATTCCCCTGGGCCTACAATGTTTCAAAATTGCCAAATTATCACTAATGCCATTTGGTAAGGAGGTTGTTCGTGAAGAAAGTGGCTTTGGGAGCTTGCTATGGAATATTCTATGGTTAATCTTTGGTGGTCTAGAATTAGCAGCCATGCACCTATTTATGGGGGTTATTTTAGCCATTACCATTATCGGTATCCCATTCGCCAAACAACACTTTAAACTAGCTTTACTATCGCTTGTACCATTTGGTGCACGGATAGTGCCGTCAAATACACTTTACATGGATATAAGATAGTAGAATAGATATAGGAAAAACTAGCCAGATTTCTCTTGGCTAGTTTTTTTTAGGCCAGAATGTCGGCAAAGTCTAATTGGGCAATCACTTTTTCCAAGTCATTAACGGGTGCTTCAACTAGGAAACCGCGTTTTCCGGCTGAAAAAATAATAGTCTCATAATTTTGAGCGGTGGCATCAATAACGGTTGGGAAGGCCTTTTTCATACCAATCGGAGAACACCCACCGTGAATGTAGCCAGTTAAGGGTTCAAGATCTTTCTGGGCAATCATATGAATATTCTTCTCGCCAACGGCAGCAGCGGCTAATTTTAGGTCTAACTCATGGTTAACAGGGACTAGGAAGACATAATGGTTTTTCGATTTTCCGTGTGTGACTAGTGTTTTAAATTGTTGGTCTGGATTAATGCCAAGGACTTCAGCAACTTCTTCACTGGAATGTGGCGTGAAATCTTCAGGAAGGGTCATCTCTGTATAGGGAATTTTTTGTTGATCTAATTTACGGATTACATTGGTTTTTTTAGCTTTGGCCATAATTCAACATCACTTTCTTTTTTATTTTCAACTTTCGATTTAATTCTTTGATTTAATCCTTTGATTTAATCCTATTTTACACATTTATATTTATTTTGTGAAAAAAAGTGATTGGGTATAACAAATGGGTCGTGTGAGTAAATAGACGGGTTTTATCTGCGTGTGTGAGAAAATCTGACATTTTGCGTGATATTTCCTTTCCTTTTTTGAAAATTTCAAGGTATACTTGTAACTATCTTTTGAAAGCATTAAAAATATATGAAGAAAGAAGTGAGGGAAAGGCATGATGAAGCATAAAAAGCTATCATTTTCCGTATTTATTGTAAGTTTACTTACTCTATTATTTTCAATCGCACCTGGCAAAGTTGAGGCAACTGAAACAGGTAATGGCGAAACCTATATTATTGCAACCGATACAACTTTTGCACCTTTTGAATTCGTAGATGATTCAGGTGAATTTGTTGGGATCGATGTAGATATTTTAGCAGCAATCGCTGAAGACCAAGGATTTGATTATGAATTACGTTCATTAGGTTTCGACGCAGCTGTTCAAGCTGTTGAAACTGGTCAAGCGGATGCGGTAATCGCGGGTATGTCGATTACAGATGAACGTCAACAAACTTTTGATTTCTCAGAACCATATTATGAATCAGGTACTGCCTTTGCAGTCCTAGACGATTCTGAATACCAATCTTTGGAAGATTTAGAAGGTCAATCCGTTGCTGTTAAAACTGGTACGCAAGGGGCAACCATTGCAGCCGAACTAGCGGACAAATACGGTTTTACAGTGAATACTTTCGATGACTCGCCAAACATGTACCAAGATGTTATTTCTGGTAACTCAGTGGCAGCGGTAGAAGATTATCCAGTAATGGGTTATGCAATCGAATCAGGTGGTTTAAACTTACGATTCATTGGTGACAATTTTGAAGAAGCGCCATATGGTTTCGCCGTATTAGGTGGTCAAAATGCTGAATTACTTGAAATGTTCAACGCTGGTCTTAAAAACATCAAGGCATCTGGCGAATATGATGAAATTTTAGCTGAATATGGTGCTGGCCAAGAAGATACATCTTCTTCAACAGAAACACCAGCAGCTGGTTCAGGTGAAACTTACACAATTGCAACAGATACAACTTTTGCACCATTTGAATTCGTAGACGAAAATGGTGACTTTACTGGTATCGATGTTGAATTATTGGATGCCATTGCAGCTAACCAAGGTTTCAAATACGAGTTGAAATCACTAGGGTTTGATGCGGCAGTTCAAGCGGTTGAGACCCAACAAGCAGATGCCGTAATCGCTGGTATGTCAATTACAGAAGAACGTCAACAAACATTTGACTTCTCAGAACCGTATTTTGATTCAGGGACAACATTTGCTGTTTTAGCGGATTCAGATATTGAATCATACGAAGACTTAGAAGGACAAAATGTTGCCGTTAAAACTGGTACGCAAGGGGCAACAATTGCCCAATCAATGGCCGACGAATACGGTTTTACCGTAACGACATTTGATGACTCTTCTAACATGTACCAAGATGTTATTTCTGGTAACTCATCGGCAGCGGTAGAAGATTATCCAGTAATGGCTTACGCGATTAACTCTGGTGGTTTGAACCTTAAAATTATTGGTGACCAATTAGAACCAGTTTCTTATGGGTTCGCTGTTTTAGCTGGTGAAAACCAAGAATTACTACAAATGTTCAATGACGGACTAGCAGCTATTCAAGAATCTGGCGAGTACGACGAAATCGTTGGTAAATACTTAGGTGATTCTGAAGAAGGCGAAACAAGCTCTTCTAACGGCTTCTTAACTCAATTAGCTAACAACTTCCCAGCCTTATTATCAGGTTTAGGAACAACTGTTTACTTAGCTATCATATCATTAGTAATTGCAACAATCTTAGGTATTTTCTTAGGATTGATGCGTACAAGTGGTAACGTTGTGCTATCAGGAATTGCGACAGTTTATATTGACATCATGCGTGGGTTACCCCTAATTGTAATGTCATTCTTCATCTACTTCGGTATTCCACAAATGTTTAATATTACCATTTCAAGTAACTTGGCGGGTATCTTAACCCTTTCACTTAATGCAGCAGCCTACATGGGTGAAATCGTTCGTGGTGGTATCCAAGCCATCGACACTGGTCAAACTGAAGCAGCAAGAAGTCTAGGTTTAACAAACGGCCAAACAATGCGTCACATCATCTTGCCTCAGGCAGTAAAAGTGATGGTACCGTCATTCATTAACCAGTTCGTTATTACCTTGAAAGATACGTCAATCCTATCCGTAATTGGTATCGTAGAATTGACGCAAACAGGTCGTATCATCATCGCCCGTACTTACCAATCAGGTAGCATGTGGTTGATTGTTGGTTTGATGTACATCATCATTATTACGATTCTAACTAAACTATCAAACTATATTGAAAAACGTTATGTAGGTTCAAGAACTACACGCTAATAAATAAACGTTAATCATACGAAAAATCCAGGCACCCTTAACCGGGCAGCCTGGATTTTTTTGTTATTTGAATATCGATTTAAGCTAGCAGAAACTAGGCTTCTTGAACGATGTTTTGGGGTTTACCGTTGATAAATGCTTGCGTGTTTTCAAACGCAATTTGCGCCCTTAATTCCATGGCTTCGTCAGATAAGAAACCAACATGTGGTGTCAAAATAGCATTCTTAGCCGATAATAACGGGTAGTCAGCAGGCAATGGCGGTTCGCCGTCAAAGACGTCAATCCCAGCGCCGGCTATTTTACCATCATTCAATAAGTCAGCTAAGGCTGCATCATCAATAATCGGCCCGCGGGCAACGTTAATCATCACAGCGGATTCTTTCATCAAGCTTAATTTGTCTTTATTTAACAAGTGTTTTGTTTCATCATTTAGAGGTAAATGAACTGAAACAATATCTGCCCTTTGCAATAATTCATCCAGTTCAACTAATTCTACGCCTAAGTCTTTGGCTTCCTGCTTTTCAGACCGGTTGAATCCGATTAAATTAGCGCCAAAAACTTTGAATAATTTGGCCGTTTCAAGTCCGATATGACCAGTACCGACGATACCAACCGTTTTCCCTTTGATTTCACGACCTTGGAAGGGACCTGGAAAGTTGGCATTACGGATGTCGTCGTTACCCTTTGTGATGGCGCGGAATAGGTCTAAAGTCAAACCTAAAGCCAATTCAGCAACCGCTGTTGTTGCATATCCTGAAGCATTGGCGATGGCGATCCCTTTATCCTTACTTGCTTTGCTGTTAACATGGTCGAAACCAGTGAAGGCGACGTTGATAAATTTTGTATTTTCTAAACGCTCGATCACTTCAGCCGGGTAGGGATTATTGGCAATCATGACAATATCAGCGTCTTTAGACCGTTCATAAAGTTCGTTTGGATCAGTCGTTTTGTCAGGGTAATAGGTAAATTCATGACCAGCGTCAATCAGCGGTTGGGCCAATTCGTTAATGCGGGCTTCTGGTACGCGTAATGGTTCTAGTAAAGCAATCTTCATGGAATCTTCCTTTCAACATTTAATTATACAATCGATTCTTACTTTCACTATAAGGCATAAAGGCTTTTAATTCAAACAGTTGACACCCGGAAATAATATGAGAAAATTTAGGAAAAAGGGGTAGGTGTGTGACATGATTTTACTGGGATTGGAAATTACATTTACATTTGCTAGCGATTCGCTGAAAGACAAACGCCGAATCCTACAAGGCATGATGGAAAAAGTATCCGCCAAATACGGTGTTACAGTTGCAGAAACAGGAGACCAAGACGTCATCAACCAGGCTATTCTTGGCATTGGTATTGTGTCAAATTCATACAGCTTTGCGGAGAAGATGCTCAATCAAGCTGTTGACTTTTGTGAAACCAACTATCCAATTGAAGTCATCCAACAAGATTGGTATGAATAGCTTTTTAGAGGCAGTCTTGAATAACCTTGTCTAGGGCTTGAATAAAATGATGACGGTCTTCTGCAGTAAAGGGTTTAGGCCCCTTCGTCCGCATCTTGGCTTTTCGCATCTGTTGACTTTCATACCGCTGGCTGAGCAGTTGGTCGATATTCATGTCGGTATAAATCATGCCAGAGTGGTGGATGACTGTCGCTTTTGCCAGAGCTAATGAAGCTAGGCCGTAATCTTGGGTGACCACAATATCCCCGGCACTGATCATGGATAGGATTTTAAAATCGGCCGAGTCAGCACCTCTTTCCACATAGACAGTTTCCACATGATCAGCGACTAACTTTTTTGAAAAATGGTCAATCGAGGTTACTAAAACGGCTGGTAAATCATATTTTTTCGCCAATTGAATAGTTTCTTGTTTAGTGGGACTACCGTCACCGTCGATAAAGATTTTCATCAAAACATCCTTTCTATCATTAACTAATGGGAAAATAAAACGTATAATATAGTGTATACAAAATAATGAACAATTAAGTTGTAAAATCACCAGTAAATAAGGAAGTGGCAATATGGCTTACAATAGAAAATCTGGTCAACAACGACCACATATGGGCAAGTCAATCATCGGTTTTCCAAAAGACTATGTCATGATTGATATCGAAACAACCGGTTTAAAACCAAGTAACGATGAAATTTTAGAATTATCAGCTATTCGGATTCGCGACCACCAGATGGACCGAACTTTTTCAACCTTGGTCCAACCCAACCGGCCAATTTCAGGATTTATCACCAAATTAACCGGTATTACCAACAATATGGTCATGACCGCACCGCGAATTGACCAAGCCATGCCCGAATTCTTAGATTTTATCCAAGAAGATATCATTTTAGGCTACAACGTCAATTTTGACCTCGGCTTTATTTATGATACCGCAGTAAACCTGTATAATTTCCCTGTGAAAAATGACTATCTGGACGTGCTAACCATTGCCCGTAAATTAGTAACAGGAACACCCAACCATAAGTTGGGGACTATGGCCCAATTCTACGGCATCTCTTACGAAGGCGCTCACCGTGGATTAACAGACTGCTATATTACTATTGAAGTCTATAACCAACTCTTTAACCAAGCCAAACAGGTTTATCAAAGTGAACAAGACTTCAAAAATGCTTTTTACCGTCGTAGCTATCCAAAACAAATTAAAGTGGAAGACTTGAAGGCAGAAACAAGTGACTTTAATCCGATGCATCCGCTATTTAATAAGACTATTGTTTTTTCAGGGGACCTAGACAATATGTCCCGTGAAGAAGCCATGCAAACTAGTTTGAATAAGGGGGCTATTTTAGGTAAATCAGTGACCCTTAAGACAGACTACCTTATTGTCTCACAATCTGATTCAAATAAGCAGAAGAAGACCAGTAAATTTAAAAAAGCTGAAGAATACGCCAACCGTGGTGAAAAAATTAAAATTATTTCAGAGAAAATCTTCAAACAACTCTTGGAAATGGAGTAAGGCTAGCACAATTAGGATGAAAAAAATAGCTGTGACATCATGGTCACAGCTCTAGTATGGCAAGCTAGCCTTTAGGTCCATGACGCTGAATAATACCATCGTATTTTTCAACCAGTTCATGACCTCGTTCAGTTGTTTGGTAAGCAATCATTGGCATTTGCGGCGCTAAATCTTCTTCACTGATTTGATCTTGCACATATTTCACCAATTCATCTTTTTTCATAGAAGAATAGCCCGATAAGCCAGCATTTTTAAGGATTTTTTTCAAAGTCCCGGCATTCACTAAGTACAAAGTTTCCTTGGCTGACATTTGGTAAGCTAGGCCTTCTTCAATAAAACGGTCTAAGTCATCTAAGGCATGAATCCCGTAAAGATACTCAAAATAACGAGGAATAGCTGATTCAGTTGAAAAAGTTCCTAAGTCAAGACGCCATAATAAAATGATGTGTCCCGGCAACAAACCTTCTTCTGTGCGTACCATATTTCGTTTAGGGACTAGGTGTTCTTTTTGAACATTCAGTTTATCCATAAAGGTATTGAAATCACGATCTGGATTGATATAAGGTATTTCAGGGTAATCTTTATAAAGTTTTTTTATCGTATCTAAGTTGGCCATAAAATCTCCTTTTGTCATGTTTATCTTTAAACTTAGTATAGTTTGCGAAGGAAACTTACACAAGTATACTGAGGAAAGTGCCATCTGTTATTGTAACTAATTAAAATAAAGCAGAAATAAGCAAGAGCATGGAGGATGTATATGGAAGTAGCACCTATAGGTTGGATAGAAACGGCTTTTGTAGAAAAGTTCGGCATTCCGAGACAAAGTATGGTTGTGCCACAAGTAAAGGGCATGATTCAGTTTTATCCACCTTTCAATCAAATTGAATATTTTAAAGGGATTGAATCCTTTGATTACTTGTGGTTAGTTTGGCATTTTTCAGCACAAAAGGGTCGGGCCAATAAAGCAACTGTCAGACCGCCTCGTTTGGGTGGGAATGAACGGGTAGGTGTCTTTGCTTCCAGGTCGCCGTACCGACCAAATCCTATTGGCCTGTCTTCAGTGAAATTAGAAAAAGTCCATATAGATGGGACTGGAAAAGTGTCTTTAGAAGTATCTGGTGTTGATTTAATGGATAAAACACCTATTTTAGATATCAAACCCTATGTCAAAACAGACATCCACGAAGAAGCTAGAGCTGGTTTTACAGATGAAGTAGCTTGGCGACCACTGGCAGTCGAGATGCCTGAAGCGGTGACTGCGGGGTTACCAGAATATTTATTTACCCAACTGCAAGCCGTTTTAGCTCAAGACCCGAGACCTAGAACCCAAGACAATCCTGATAAAATTTACGGCATGCGTTTTGATGCTTATGATGTACATTTTACAGTCGAAAGTGGTATTTTAAGGGTAGTAAAAATCACTGAACAGGCAGAATCATAGGAGGTTGACGATGAAATTTATTCAATATTTCCCGGCAAATTCAAATGACATTCAAGTCGGTATCCTGAGTGACTTAGGGATTATCGACATCAGAGAAGCAAGTGAAACATTAGGTGTCCAAGTCCCAAACCAACTGAAGGCCATTATTGAAGGGGATTACAATAACCGAATTCAACAAATTTTAGACTACTATACCCACCACGCCCATGAAGTGAACTTTGTGGATTCGGATACTATTGTCTATGCACCGGTTATCCATAATCCTGAGAAAATTATCTGTGTCGGCTTAAATTATCATGACCATGTGAGTGAATCAAAAATCTCTGATGATCCAGAAGAACCCGTGTTATTTTCAAAATTTAATAACGCCTTAGCCAGCCATCATCAGGTCATCCCATTGAATAAACACGGCGAACAATTCGATTATGAAGGGGAATTAGTAGTCGTAATTGGCAAAACAGCTAAAAACATTTCTCATTCCGAGGCCCTAGATGCCGTATTTGGCTATTCTATAGCCAATGATGTATCCGTTCGTGACTTACAGTTTAAATCAGGTCAATGGTTACTTGGTAAAACCAATGATTTCTCTACACCCGTTGGTCCCTATTTAACGACTAAAGATGAAGTGGACATCAACAATTTAGTCATTAAGACATACCGTAATGGTGCAGAAGTTCAATCAGCTAGTACCAAGCAAATGATTTTCAAGGTAGCTGAGATTGTGTCTTATATCTCTGAATACATGACCTTACAGGCAGGGGATATCATCTTAACAGGTACACCTTCAGGGGTAGTATTAGGTTATCCAGAAGATCAACAAGACTGGCTTAAAACAGGCGATGAAATTTCGATTGAAATTGAAGGATTAGGTCGTTTAACCAATAGCTTTGAAATAGAAGGATAAGAGAAATATATAGAAATTTGAGAGATGTAAGTATGTCAATATAGTACTTTACCTCTCTTTTTTATACAATGCCCGATGGTATCGCTTTATTGACGACGACATTTAAAGTATAATTAGAATATAAAAAGAGAAGGAGTTGTATATTATGGTATGGATTATTGTCATTGCTATAATCGTTATATTAGTTGTGTGGGGGATTGGAGCCTACAATAACTTCGTACGTTCCAAAGAAATGGTATCAAATGCCATGGCGCAAATTGCAGCACAAGTAGAATCTCGTTGGGATGCCTTAACCAATTTGATTTCAGCAATCAAACAATATCAAACACATGAACACGATACCTTAACCAAAATCGTTGAATCACGTTCGAATGTTTCACGTAACTCCTCTGTTAGTGATGTGGAAAAAGATGATGCAGCTTTCAACCGTGCATTACGTTCAATTGATGTAGTAGTGGAACAATATCCGAATTTAAAAGCTTCGGACGTTTACCAATCAACAATGAATTCTGTAAATACTTATGAAAACAATGTACGTCAGTCACGTATGGTCTTTAATGACACTGTTACTAAATACAATCGTTTAATTAAAACTTTCCCGAATTCTGTTATTGCTGGATTTACAGGATTTACACCAGAAGAATACTTTGAAAATTCAGCAGAAAAAGCGGAGATGCCACAATGGTAAAAACACATCAAAAAGCTATTGAGATAATCATAGCCTTTGGTGCGTTGGTTTTATTTTGGGTAGCACCCCAATCAGTATTGGCGAATGAGATTAATTCGATCGATGTAGATGTAACTTTACAATCTGATGGATCAGCCTTAATCCATGAAACTTGGGACATGAATACTGATGAGGGAACTGAGATTTATAAAGGTTTGAATCTTAAAGATGTTCAGAATATCTCTAATTTTACAGTTTCAATGGATGGAAAGCCTATGGATCAACAATCATCTTGGGATATTGATGATAGTTTTGACCAAAAAGCAGGTACCTATGGGCAAAACACGAATGAACTGAATTGGGGGATTACTGAATACGGGCAACACACATACGAGTTGTCATATGAGATTTCAAATTTTGTTACACAAACATCAACGGATCAAATGGTCTATTGGCAGTTTATTAACTCCGACTTGTCACCATCTCCCAAAGCTGTGTCTGTGGAAATTTCCTCAGATGTACAAACGATGAATTATGATGATAACCGTATTTGGGGATTTGGTTTCAACGGTAATATTGATATCACAAGCGATGGTGTCGTTCAGACGGCATCTACAGAGCCATTAGGTTCCAACAACTATGTAACGATTCTTTTGCGTATTCCAGATGGCACCTATCCAACTGACTTCGTGATTGAAGATAGAAGCTTTGATTCATTTGTAGAGCAAGCATTCGAAGGGTCATCGTATAACTATGAAGACTATAATCCTGATGCCACTTATGAAGATATTCAAGAAATGGATGGGGCAAGTGAAGCCGATACCTCAACCTCAACATCTACTAAGGTCATCCTTGGTTTAGCAGCAGCTGCTGGTATTGGTGGACTGGGTGCGGGTATTTGGGGGATCTCTCAATATGCTTCTAACCAACGGAAATACCGAGAGTATTATCCAACCATGAAAACTATGGAAAAACGTACGCAAGGAGAATATTACCGTGAAGCGCCAGCTGAAGATGTATTCCAACTTTATGTGATTTTATCCCAATTAATCGATAACAAGAGTGAATTGCGGCAAAACTATATGACGGCAGGAATTTTATACCTGGTGAAAAATGGTTTTATCACTGTGCGTGAAGAAGAAATTGATGGCTTCCTAAGATCGAAAGATCAAGCCGTTATCTATATTCAATCAGACAAAGCACCAACAGGACCATCCGCAAGATTGTTTAAATTAATGCAACGCGTTGCTCAAAAAGACGGCCGTGTTGAACAAAAAGCCTTCTCTAAATATATAGAAAAGAATTACAAGAAAATTGAGGCCTATGAACGAGCCTTAGATTCTTATTCATCAGATTATTTGGAAGAAAATGGTTACACTTTTGTCGGCTTAACAGCCAAATCACGTCGTGAAAAAAGCGACTTAGATATCGCCCATGAAGTGGCAGGTGTCGCTTATACAGATAAAGGCTTTGAGTTACGCGATAATATCGTGAAATTCAAAAACTATCTGTTAGACTTCTCATTACTAAATGAGCGTCAAACCAATGAGGTTGCCCTATGGGATGAATTAATGATTTATGCGGGTGCTTTTGGTATTGCTGATGAAGTGGAAGAAGAATTCCGTAAGATTTATCCTGAATATGCTGAAATCTCAACTTACTCAGATGCACCATTCTTCTACTACGCATACTATGGTTCAATGCTTAACAGATCTTATTCAGACGGTCATAGCGCTGCAACAGCTTCTTCATCATCTGGTGGAGGTGGTGGTACCAGCTTCGGTGGAGGTGGCGGTTCCTTCGGTGGTGGCGGAGGCGGCGGTGTTCGCTAGTCTGTCACAGTATAAGTGTAAACAATAATTGTATTAGCCAACTAGACTCGTTTTAGTTGGCTTTTTTATTTGCGAATGATTTCAAATATTCATACCAGGATTTCCAATAATATAACTTATTATCCTTAATTAAGTGTAAGGTTTAGCCAAATTAAAAAATGAATGTCTAATAATTAAGGAATGGATAAATTTCCAAGATTTTTCTCTCAGAAAAGCTATTTTAGTTTTTTCTGGCCGAATAATCATGATATATTTATAAGGAAGAGTTTACGAATTAGGAATATTATACACATTAATGAATATAGGAGGATAGCATGATTGTAAATGTCTTAGCAAATATGGCAATTGTTTTTATGGATATTTATTTAGTTTGGCGCTGGCGATATGGTATTGAGGAAAGACGAAATCCCATCAACAACCGTAAACTCTTTATTAGTTTACAAACGGCAGCGGGTTTTTGCTTGATGATGTCATCCTTTCTCGTTGAAGGTGTTCGTTTTGACTTTAGGTCGGTACTATTCGCCTATACCATGGTATATTTGGATAAGGAAATTGCCAATCCAACAATTGTGCTGGTTGCGATTGGTCGTTTTTTCTTTGGTGACTTAACCTTGTCCAGTTTATACCTCTTGATGGTCTTAGTCTATATTTTGCTGAGTTTAAGTGTCTTTGACCGTATTAAAGCCAAGTATTCAGAGTTCTTCCAACTATGGTTGTTAGCGATGATGGCTATTTTCATTACTACGCCAATATCCATCATTCGATTAGAAGATCCCGCCCAAGTATTTTCATCTTTACTATTGCTAGCTGTTTTGTCATCGGCATTCATATACGTTTCTTACCAGTTCACCAACGATCTAGACAAACTCTACCAATCCTCAGTGCACGACAGCCTAACGGCCCTCTATAACGCCCGAAAATTAGAAGAAGACCTTAGGAAAATTTCAGAAAATAATGATTCCTATTCCCTATTAGTTCTTGATATTGATAATTTCAAAAAGTTAAATGACACCTATGGTCATCTTGTGGGCGATAAGGCACTGGAAGAAATAGGGATTGTTTTGAATAGTTTAAAGTCTGAGTTATTCGATTATTACCGGTACGGTGGAGAAGAATTCGTGAGCTTAGTCTTTGACTGTACTGGACAAAAAACGCTGGATTTAGCTGAATCTATCCATGAAAGGATTGCTGAAATGTCGCTATTAAGTGAAGAGGGCGAGCCTTTAAAGATTACGGTGTCAATTGGTGTGGCCCATAGAAAACCGCATGAAGATATGAAAATTACCTTATTGCGGGCTGACCAAGCATTATATCAAGCGAAACACCGAGGGAAGAACCAGACGGTGAGCGCTATAGGCGAGTTGGGTGTTGATTAATTGATTATTTCCAACTGGAACTTTCATTTTTTTAGCTTTCAACGATGATTCTCAGACCAAAGATTGATACAATTAGTATTAGATAAGAGTATACTGGACTCGTCTTATTGAACTGTCTAGTAAAAAAAGGAATTGAAAGAGGAGAATAAATGAATAATAAAAAAGATGCCGTCTTTTCGGCAGATTGGTTTATCCGTGTTCTGAAGGGTGCAGCTGTTGGAATAGGAGGAATTCTACCAGGTCTTTCAGGTGGAGTCCTAGCTGTCATTTTCGGCTTGTACGATCAAATAATTAACTTTTTAGCTAATATTACGGAAAACTTCTGGAAAAATGTGCGTTACTTTATTCCAGTTGGGATTGGTTTCTTATTAGGAATATTGGTATTTTCAATTTTCGTTGAAAAAGCTTTTGGACTTTACGCAGCTATTTTTATTACCTTATTTATCGGTTTCGTAGTGGGTACATTACCATCACTATTTAAGTCTGCTGGAAAAGAAGGGCGCAGTACATCTGACTTAACCTTGCTTGCAGTGACTGCAGTCATCATTTTCTTAATCATGTACTTTGGAGGTCAAGGGATTACACAAGTACAACCTTCTTTTATCGCTTGGGTATTATCAGGTGCTTTGATTGGTTTAGGGGTTATTGTACCGGGGATGAGCCCATCAAACTTCTTAATCTACTTTGGTTTGTATGACAAAATGGCCGCTGGTATTGCAGCCCTTGATTTTTCAGTCATTATTCCGTTAGGTTTAGGTGGGTTACTGTGTGTCATTGGTTTAGCTAAGGTTGCTGAATGGGCCTTTAAACATTACTACTCTAAAATGTACCACTTTATTTTAGGGACTGTAATTGGTTCATCGATTGCATTATTCCCAACACAAGTATTCCCAGGTTTCTCAGCTGAAGGTTTAGCAAATTCTGGTTTATCATTCATGAGCACATTGATTTGGTGTGTGATTGCCTTTGTATTAGGGACAATCTTCTCATTATGGTTCTCTAAAATTGAAGAAAAATATTCAAATGACTAAATCTTCTAAAAACAGGCACTTCCTTTTGTGGGGAGTGCCTGTTTCGTTTTACGGATAATAATTTATTTTGTATAATGAAATTATAAGAAAACGAATTACTAGGGAAGGGAGTGACTTGAATGAATAAACGACAAGCAGTATTTGAATACCAAATAAATAAGGTGTCGGGCTTATATCTAGATTATCAGAACAACCCATTTTCCAATAAACTAGTCCATGATTTGCGTGTTTCAATTCGAGAATTACGTGGTCTACTTAACTTTATAAAAAAACGTATGGACGAAGATCTTTATAATAAGTTGAACCAGCAATTGGGAGCAGCAGCGCGTGTATTCGGGACCCTTCGTGAATTGGATGTGCTCTATGAATATTGCGAAGATTATGCAGTAGATCATCCTGAAACTAGCGAGGCTTATTATCAAATGTTTAACACCTTCGTAAAAGACCGTCGGATAGAAATGAACCGGACTTTTAATAAGAGCAATAGCGCCACCATTCAGCAAGCTATTGAGGATGCGAAAGAAATCCTTGAACTCGACCTATTTGAAAATAAGAAAGACTGGAAAAAGTATACACTTAAGCGACTGAAGAAGAAGGATAAAAAATTGAGATATGACTTTAAGACAGTAGATATTTCTGACTATGAAGCAGTCCACGAAATTAGAAAGAGTGCCAAGAAGGTGCGGTATGCAGCCACTTACTTCAACGAGACGGTTTCTAAAGACTTAAACCAATACAGAAAAGACGCCAAGGCCATTCAATCTGAATTCGGTGAAATTACAGATGCGCATGTCAATTATGATTTACTGACAAAATATGCAGATAAAGTAAAAGATGAAAATGTGCGTGATTTATTGATTCAAATTCGTGATGATATCGAATTCGGGGAATAGATTTAAGCATAGGATAATACACAAAAAGCAGTTGAATTTTCCAACTGCTTTTTGTGATTTTTTGCTATTTGAAAGTAGGTAGCGCCTTGCACCCTCATTCAAAATCGGGTTCGAGCGACTCACACCATACATAGTCGAGTTTAAAATGTCAGACTTTGCTGACATTTCACAAAATCCCCCATTATCTTTTAGATATTGTTTAGTTTTTGTTCTAGTCCGACTATCTAAGCGACATTTTTACCATCCAGTTTAAAATCTTTCGTTTGCGTATCTTGTCAAGAAGGCTTTTGTTCTTTCTTGTTTCGGTGTATCGATCACTTCTTTGGCTGGTCCTTGTTCGACGATGACACCTTTGTCCATGAAGACGATATTAGTTGATACGTCACGGGCGAAGGCCATTTCGTGGGTTACAACGATCATAGTTAGACCTTCTGTTGCTAATTGAGTCATTGTTTCTAATACTTCCCCAACCATTTCTGGGTCAAGGGCAGATGTAGGCTCATCGAATAATAAGACTTCTGGATCCATTGAAAGGGCACGGGCGATAGCGACACGCTGTTGTTGTCCTCCAGATAGTTGTTCAGGGCGGGCGTCACGGTAAGGAGCCATACCAACTTTTTCAAGGTTCTTAAGAGCAACTGCTTCTGCTTCTGCTTGGCTACGACCTAATATTTTGCGTTGGCCAACTGTACAGTTTTCAAGGGCTGTAAAGTTTTTAAATAGGTTGAATGATTGGAATACCATACCAACTTGGGTACGGTATTTATTAATGTTCATTTTCTTCCCGTTTAAAATTGATTGACCATGGTATAAAATGTCCCCACCAGTTGGTTCTTCAAGTAGGTTTAAGCAACGTAATAGGGTAGATTTACCTGATCCAGATGAACCAATAATAGAGGTTACTTGCCCTGGGCGTACTTGGAAGTCGATATCACGTAGGACCAAGTTTTCCCCAAAACGTTTTTCTAAATGTTGTACATTTAAGATTAATTGATCTTGGTTTTGCATGTCATTTTCCTCCTATTGTTCTCTTTGACCGTTGATTACCGTATTTGTGCTAGATTCATAGATATGGTAAGTCTTTTTGCCTGCCATACGATTTTCGATGAAATTCAAGACACGGGTTGTTGTAAAAGTTAAGACGAAGTAGATAATCGCTGTAATTAGGAATGTTTGGAAGGTTAGGTAAGTTGAACCTGCAGCTGATTTGGTTACAAAGAATAACTCAGTTACTGCGATAACATTTAATACAGACGTATCTTTAATATTGATCACGAATTCGTTACCTAAAGCTGGTAAGATTGACCGAATAGCTTGTGGCAAGACGATTGTCGTCATTGTTTGGTAGTGGTTCATACCAATGGCACGAGCCGCCTCAGTTTGGCCTTTATCCACTGAAGTAATCCCACCACGGATCACTTCGGCAAGGTAAGCACCAGTATTAATCGACACAATTAGTAAGGCTGCAAACAACGTAGACATTTGGAAATCAAAGAATAGTCTTGAACCATAGAAAATCATCATAGCTTGTACCATCATTGGGGTACCTCGGAAGATTTCAATGTAGGCAGCAATCACAAAGTCGAATAATTTATAGAAGAAGTAGGCAACCGGTTTTTGATCGCGACGAACGATTAATGAACGGTAGATAGCAATCAATAAACCAATGACAAATCCCATAATTGTCGAGCTTAATGCGATAAACATAGTGTTACCAGCACCAACTAGAAATTGGGAACCGTAAGTATTCCAGATGCCTGCAACTTCAGACCAGAAACCAGCACTTTCACCGCGCTCGTTTAAATTCACCATATCTTCCATTAATTGGTCACGGTCAGCGGTTGGAATAGTTGCTAAGGCTTGGTTCATAATGTCTGTTAATGGAGAATCTTTTCTGGTTGCAACAGCAATATCAGAAGTGACTTCACCTAAGTCAAAGCCTTGACCCTCAGCAAATTCCACGTACGTTAGGTCAGGGTTGGCAGCTACAGCAGCCATTGCACCTGGTTTTTCAGATACATAGGCGTCAACCGAACCAGCAGTTAAAGCAGTGATCATCGTTGGGAATGAATCTAGGGCAGTGGCTTGGGTTACGTCAGGGATTTGCGGAATTAAATCATAATGGAATGTGTTTAATTGACCAGTAACTGTTGTGCCAGCGAAATCTTCTAGCGATGTAGCATCTGCGTATTCACCGTCAGCCATTGTCACAAGAACGATATCTGAAGAATAGTAAGAATCTGAAAAGTCCATTTGTTGCAGACGTTCTGGTGTTGGTGACATACCGGCAATAATCACGTCAATCATGCCAGATTCAAGTGCAGGTGGTAGACCGTCCCACTCTAACTTAACAATTTCGAGTTCTAAGCTTAGTGAATCAGCTAGACGTTTAGCAATTTGTACGTCATAACCGTTTGCATATTCACCGTCAGAGTTTGAAATAGGGACTGCACCATCCGCGTCAGATGTTTGCGACCAGTTGAAGGGTGCATAGTTGGCTTCCATCCCAACTCGTAATACGCCTTCTGTGTCTAGACCTTCAGCTAATACTTCTTGGTCCACCTCAATTGTTGTGCCGACCTCACTCGCTTCAACAAAAGCGGATGTTGGGCCAACGATGGCAAATACGATTGTCAAAATAGCAATCAAAGCTTTTTGCCAAGTGTTACTTACTTGATGATTTTTCATAATAATACCTCCCGAAAATAATAAAAAGCCTCTACAGCAATAAATTGCAATAGAGGCTTCCCTTTGTGCGCAATAAGACTATGACTAGTCTTCCAGTCGTCACTCGTAGGATAGCGCATCACTTGTTTAAGTGACAGTCATAAACATTTTTTGTTTATGCCCAATACTTTAACTTGGGGTTAAAATATTTCGGCGAATATTCCTTTCCATACTTTCAACGCTCCCGCTCGGGTATGTACTGATAAGCTCCGCACCTCTATCTCAATATATCGTATTTCATCATACACGAAGAACAAGGGCCTGTCATGAAAATCTGATTAAATCTTTCATGACGGCCTAAAATCATTGCATTTTTTCTAACTTTTTTGGTCATTGGAAGCAGATAATGTCTAAGTCTAGCCATTATCTGGGATAAATGGTAAAATATCTAAGATTATGAAAGCTAGGTGGAACAAAAGTCGTTAAGACTCGACCTTTCTATTGCATCTACAAACATTTAACGCACAGTATAAAAAGTTGGAGTGACAAATATGTCGAATGAAGAAAAAAACAGAGTAATAGCGAAATTGGGCTATCACAAATTCACCATCAAGAGTCATAAAACAAGTGAACATATTCAACAAGTGAGCCGTGATATCAACCAGCTACTTGCTGATATCAGTAAAAAGAATCCCAATATGTCATTGGAAGAGATGGCTTTACTAGTAGCTTTAAACATTCAATCTGACAATGTGGATTTACAAGCACAAATGGCAGCAAAATCTAAAGAAAATGCCGATTTAATGGTCCGTGTGAAATCAATGGAGCAAACCATGGGTACATTGGTAAAAGAGATTGCTGAAATAGAAAAAGAAAAAATGCGTGAAGCACAAGAAAAAACACAATCGCAAACACCGTCAAAAGGAAAGACAAACCAGGGTCAAGCTAAGGCGCCAGTTAAAAGACTAGCGCAAACAAACGCAAGTGGAAAACAAACGCCAACACAGGCTGACTTAGAAAAAGAAATTCCTGAAATTAGCCAACCTAGTTTGAAATCTAGTGTGAACACAGCCTCAAAACAATTGGGTCGTTTGCGTCAAACACCTAGATCATAGGCTATTAATAGAAAATATTGGTACCAACGGGAGGAAAGCATGACAAGTTTTTTGATTTTATTATTTTTTATTCTTAGCATAGGCGTTGGTGTCTATCGAGGGGCAATACTACAAGGGATTCATTCTATAGGTCTATTGGTCGCGTATTTGTTTGCCGTTTTGTTCTATCAAAATCTAGTTGACCTTGTATCCTTATGGGTTCCTTATGTAGGTTTTGATATTGAAAATACCTTTGTCTTTTATCCAGTAGCTTTATTACAAAATATGGATATCATTTACTTTAGATTAGTTGCCTTGTTAGCTATTATCTTGCTTGTCTGGATTGTTACTAAATTTATTGCTTTTGGCTTAAGAGACTTAAAATTTAAAGAAATGGATATTCAATGGAACGGCATTTTGGGCGGCCTATTCGGGTTTTTCTCAGCTTGGTTTTGGTCATTCTTTATTTTAATGTTTATGTCCGTTTTAACCTTTGAAGGGGTACAGACAGCCTTAGCCAATTCTTCAGTCGCCAACTTTATTATCTTGAATACCCCAATCTTATCTGGCCAAGTATTCAACATCCTACTACAAGGACTAGGCAACTTACCATTTTAACAACATGCAAATATATGCCTTTGCGTACTGTGCGACTATGGCAATAGATATGGCTGTGATAATGGATCACGGCCTATTTCCTACTTAAGACGACTTTTTTGTTCGTTCCTGATAACAATCGAAGGAGGACACATTTTGAATCCTAAAATATTTCAAACCTTAGAATTTGAGAAAATACAACAACAAGTAGCAAATGAAACCAGAACTGAAATCGGGAAAATTCAAGCTTTAAATTTAAAACCAAGTGCAGAAGTGGAAGAAATCGAGCAAGCCTTACAAAGTGTTGACGATGTAAAACGCTTGTTTGAATTAGACAAACGGATCCCTGTCAGCCAACTAATCAACGTAAAACCATTCTTAAAACGATTGGATATTGGTGCTGACTTAAATGGGAAAGAATTAGCTGCAGTAGGCCGGGTCTTACGGGCATCCGGCGAAGTTTCTACTTTCTTTAGAAAACTAAAAGAAGCGCAAGTTGAATTAATGCAATTATATGCAATTGCGGATGACTTTATTGACATGCGAGATCTGATGCGTAAAATGCAAAATGCAATCGCAGATGATGGATCAGTCTATGACAATGCCTCGTCAACTTTACATGGCTTAAGACAAGGAATCAAACGTGAAGAAGCGAGTATCCGTGTCAAACTAGACCAAATAATCCGGTCTAATAAGGCCTCTTATTTAAGTGAGGCCATTATTACTATCCGTAACAACCGCTTTGTTATTCCGGTTAAACAAGAATACCGTAACGCCTTTGGTGGGGTAGTTCATGACCAATCGTCATCAGGACAAACACTCTATATTGAACCGCAAACAGTTTTAGATGCGAATAACCACTTACGGTCCCTGCAAGTCCAAGAAGACGAGGAAATTAGACGTATTTTCCAAGAGCTAGCTGCAGAATTAGCCCCTTACACTAGTGAAATTGCTGAAAACAATCAACATCTTGGGGATTTGGACCTCATTCAAGCTAAATTCTCCTTTGCCCGTGAAATTGGAGCCAACCGACCGGTTTTAGCAAATGAATCTGAACGCATTGACTTAAAAGAGGCTAGACATCCCTTATTAGACCGCAAATCAGTAGTCGCAAATGATATTCATTTTAGCCATGAATATAATATGATCATCATTACCGGGCCAAATACTGGTGGTAAAACCATTACCTTGAAAACGGTGGGGCTACTGCAATTAATGGCTCAATCAGGCTTGTATATTACAGCCAAGGCAGATTCGCGGGTAGAAATCTTTAATGAGATTTTTGCGGATATTGGTGACGAACAGTCCATTGAACAAAGTTTATCAACGTTCTCGGGACATATGACCAATATTATCCGTATTGTTGAGGCTGCAGACGACCATTCACTTGTCTTAATCGATGAGCTGGGATCTGGTACCGACCCTCAAGAAGGGGCAGCCATTGCCATCGCGGTACTCAACCGTTTTGCCTTCCTAAACGCCCGCGTGGTGGCCACCACTCATTATCCAGAGCTGAAAACGTACGCTTACGACCATCCTGGTGCCATTAATGCCTCGATGGAATTTAACGAAATCACCTTGGAGCCAACCTATCAATTGCTGATTGGGGTACCGGGTCGCTCTAACGCCTTTGATATCTCCCAACGACTAGGTTTACCAGTTGAAATGGTGGATGAAGCACGTTCTTATATCCAGGAAGATAGCCAAAATCTGAACGAAATGTTGCTTGATTTAGAAGCCCAACGTCACGAATACGAAGACTTATCAGCCAAAGCCGCCAAAGACTTAGCCGATGCTGAAAATCTTTTAAATGATTTGAAAAAGGCACAAGCTAGACTAGAAGCTGACAAACAAACCTATATGAACCGAGCCCGCAAAGAAGCCAATCGATTGGTAGAAGACACTAAGGCAAAAGCTGATGCTATTCTAGCGGAGATTCGAGAATGGCAAATCAACCATCCAACCATTGGTAATATCAAAGAACACGAGATGATTGACCGTCAAAGTGCCTTATCTAACTTAATGCAAGAAGAAGAGCAGTTGAATAAAAACAAAGTCCTTCAAAACGCCAAGAAAAATAAAGAGCGAAAAGCTAGCTTTGAAGCGGGCGATGAAGTAAATGTTCTAACCTACGGGCAACGTGGTACCTTGGTTGAGAAACGCGACAAGGACTGGGTTGTTCAGATGGGTATGCTGAAGATGGAAGTGGCTGAAAAAGACTTATCACTTGTTGACGAGAAACCGAAAAAAGAAAAAAATCATCGGGCTGGCCTTAAGGCAAGTAAAGCTAAATCAGTCAATACCAGCCTAGATTTACGTGGTGAACGGTATGAGGAAGCCATGATTCGACTAAGCAACTTTATCGATTCAGCCTTATTAGCTGGACATGGTCAGGTAACCATAATTCATGGTCACGGGACGGGCGCCTTAAGACAGGGTGTTCAAAAGGCCTTGAAGAACCATCCACGGGTTGAATCCTTTGAATTTGCTCCTTATAATATGGGTGGTAACGGGGCGACAATCGCTAAATTTAAGGGCTAAATTGCTAACAAGCAGATAAATGTTCAAATTGGTCAGACAATGCTATAATGTTGAAGAATAAAACTGAGAGGGGTAATATAAATGGTTAAAGCTATTACAGATGCAGAATTTAAAAATGAAACTGAAGAAGGCGTTGTATTAATCGACTTCTGGGCAACTTGGTGTGGTCCTTGTCGCATGCAATCACCAATCGTTGAGACTTTAGATGATGAAATGGGTGACCAAGTTAAATTCACTAAAATGGATGTAGATGACAATCCAGAAACAGCACGTGAATTTGGTATCATGTCAATCCCAACATTAATGATCAAGAAAGACGGTCAAGTTGTTGAGCAATTAGTTGGTTATACGCCAAAAGAAAATCTAGAGCAAGTATTAAACCAATACTTATAATCTAAAATAAAGAAAGCGGCCGGGAAAATTCTCGACCGCTTTCTTTATTGGCTCTTCGTCAAATAGGACTGATGAGTAATATCTGCCAGGTAATCATTAGATTACC
>NZ_JVVG01000085.1:0-270 GCF_001053265.1 Carnobacterium sp. 1290_CSPC | reverse complement strand
CGTGTATAGCTTTTCTCTTTGAAGCTCATTTACATATTAATAAATACTAAATAACGTATTTGCGATATTTGAAATTATTTACCAACACTATTTGTAAAAGAACCAATATTTCTAAGATGTAGAAAAAATCCCGAATAAAATATCTGGACTTAAATAATCTTAAAATGTCAATTTTGGTTCCCAAAACGGTTCTTCTATTAAGTTTGAATTAGCAATAGCCATATCTAGTATTTCCATAACTGTTAAACTTTGGGCTAAATGTTCCTCTGC
>NZ_JVVG01000084.1:0-240 GCF_001053265.1 Carnobacterium sp. 1290_CSPC | reverse complement strand
TGGTAGTAGCGCTTGACTGTTAATCAAGATGTCGTAGGTTCGAGTCCTACTTGCGGAGTTGGTAGAGTTCCTTGCCTTGGAGAGTTGTCCGAGAGGCCGAAGGAGCACGATTGGAAATCGTGTAAACAGGAAACTGTTTCGAGGGTTCGAATCCCTTACTCTCCGTAAAAAAATATTTTATGGCCCGTTGGTCAAGCGGTTAAGACACCGCCCTTTCACGGCGGTAACACGGGTTCGAGT
>NZ_JVVG01000083.1:0-229 GCF_001053265.1 Carnobacterium sp. 1290_CSPC | reverse complement strand
TGGTTAGAGCGTCCGCCTGATAAGCGGGAGGTCGATGGTTCGAGTCCATTCAGGCCCATTGATATTTGGAGAATTACTCAAGAGGCTGAAGAGGACGGTTTGCTAAATCGTTAGATCGCGTAAGCGATGCAAGGGTTCGAATCCCTTATTCTCCGCTTTTATATATATTTGGCCCGTTGGTCAAGCGGTTAAGACACCGCCCTTTCACGGCGGTAACACGGGTTCGAGT
>NZ_JVVG01000082.1:0-40855 GCF_001053265.1 Carnobacterium sp. 1290_CSPC | reverse complement strand
TAGTGGTAAAACCATAGCCTTCCAAGCTATCGTCGCGAGTTCGATTCTCGTCACCCGCTTATAATAAAACAATGAACGCTGGTGGTATTCCAAAAGCCAGTGAAGGGAAGTGGGGCTTAGGTCTCACTTTTTTTTGCTAAAATTAGTAGAGAAACTGAGAAAGTAAGTCTGAAAATCAGTATAATCAATTCAGATAGATATAGTAGTATCATCATTTTACAAGAATAGAAAGCGAGTGGTTGACCAACCATGGCAAAATTTTATGCAGTGAAAAAAGGAAAAACACCAGGAATCTACAAGACCTGGCCTGACTGTCAGAAACAAGTTAAGGGCTTTTCGGGTGCAGTCTATAAGTCATTTACCAGCCTAGAAGAAGCAGAAGCCTTTATGGGTAATGGGTCGCAGCCGGTGTCTAAAACGAGTCAAGGGGAAGAAATCCGCTGGCTAACTAAAGACGGTAAAAACGGCCAGGTTGATGCCGATACCATGTCCGTATATGTAGACGGCTCTTTCGATAAAAAATCTGGTTATTTTGGCTACGGGGGTGTAGTCTTATTTCAGGATACGATCAAAACTTACAAGGGTGGTCGTAACACGGAAGGATTAGCTAAAATGCGGAATGTAGCCGGTGAAATTATCGCTGCGATGCATGCGGTTAAAATTGCACAAAAATCAGGGGTTAAGAATCTTGTGATTTACCATGATTATATGGGGATCGCTGAGTGGGCCCTAAAATCTTGGCAGGCCAAAAATGATTATACCAAGGAATATCAGGACTATATGCAAGAGCAGGCCAAGAATCTAGCTATCGGATTTGTGAAAATCGCAGCCCACACAGGTAATCAATATAATGAGGAAGCTGACCAACTAGCTAAAGACGGGATTCGCCAAGCCAAATCAGCTAATAAATAAGCTAGAATAATGGTAAAATATATTTAAACAATATCGGCCGAGCGGCTCAGGAGGATTTATGTTACTGAATTATCTATTAATTGCAATTTTAGTTGGTATTGACCAAATCGTGAAGTATTGGACAGTGGCCAATTTTGCTGTCAATGAAGGGCAAGATTTCATACCAGGCATTCTTTCCTTCTTTTATATCCAAAATGATGGAGCTGCTTGGGGAATTTTCTCAGGGCAAATGTGGCTATTTTATATCATTACTGTTGCTGTTGTGGCAGTCCTCGTCTATATGCTCCACAAGGAAGCTAAAGGCGCGCCGCTACTGGCTATAGGCCTTTCCTTTATGATTGCAGGAGCCTTGGGTAACTTTATCGACCGCCTGCATTTAAACTACGTGATCGACATGTTTCGATTAGAATTTATGGATTTTCCAATATTTAATGTAGCGGATGTTTGTTTAACCATTGGTGTCATTATGATGATTGTCTACATGATTATTACACCTGAAGACCAATTGGAAAAAAGAACCGCTAACAAGTGAGGAGTGTCATTTTGACAGAAGAAAAGACAGTATTTAATTATACTTATACGGGTGAGGACGGCTTACGTTTAGACCAATTCGTCACTAATCAATTTACAGACGAAAGCCGGACTACAATCAAAAAATGGATCAAAGACAAATTGGTCACAGTAAACGGCAAGGTGGCTAAAGCGTCACAATCCTTGGTTAATGGAGATTTAATCGGAGTTGAGAAACCGGCGCCTGCTGAAGCGGAAGAATTTAAACCAGTAGCCGAAAAGATGTCTTTAGATATCGTATTTGAAGATGACGACATTTTAGTGGTCAATAAACCAGTCAATTTGGTCGTGCATCCTTCCGTGAACCATCCAACCAATACCCTAGTGAATGGTTTGTTATACCATGTACAGGAAAATGGGTCGCAACTAGCGGTTGGTCGCGAGTCTTTTAGACCAGGTATCGTCCATCGATTAGACAAGGACACCACCGGATTATTAGTGGTCGCTAAATCACAAGCAGCCCTTGAAAATCTAACTGAACAAGTGGCTAACCACCAAATGACACGAATTTATTCAGGTTTAGTTTATGGCGAAATTTTTGAAGCGGGCGGGACCATTGATGCACCAATCCGCCGTCATGAAAAAGATCGGTTGAAATTTGAAACTAACGAAGCTGGTCGTCATGCAGTTACGCATTTTACGGTCAAACACCGTTACGTTGGCTATACCTTGGTAAACTTCCAACTGGAAACAGGTAGAACCCACCAAATCCGTGTTCACGCTGATTTTATCAACCACCCAATCGTGGATGATCCTTTGTACGCAAGACAATATAAGGAGCGGTTCTTCAGTGATAATGGCCAATTATTACATGCCCACCGCTTAGAATTAGACCACCCGGTAACTGGTGAACACATGGCTTTTGATGCGCCAATTCCTGATAATTTCCAGGCTGTATTGCATCAGTTGACATTTAAGGGTGTATAATTAATGAAAAGCTTTGCAAAAGGGGCAATACTTTAGTAAAATTTTATCTTGTAATCGTATGAGAGGAGTGTATAGACTATGCTAAGTACAGGAGCTTGGATTTTAATCGTAATTATCGCAGCTATTTTAGGTGCTGTTGGGGGATTCTTTATCGCCCGTAAATATATGGTGAACTATTTTGAAGAAAATCCACCAATTTCTGATGACATGATTCGTTCAATGATGATGTCAATGGGTCAAAAACCTTCAGAAAAACGTGTGCGTCAAATCACACAATCTATGAAGAAATCGAACAAAAAATCTAAATGATGAGATTAAAGCGCCACCAAGCGCTTAATATCAACAATAGCCTCCGTAGCTAATAAGGCATACGGAGGCTGTTTCGTTGTCTAATCAAATTTTTTATCTATATGCGGGTGTTAATTTTCGCAATTGGTCAATATTTGTTAGATAATAGGTGAGAATTTATTTAGGAGGGAAGAAATGTTTTCAATTTTTAAAAAATTGGGTTGGTTTTTTAAATTGCGGTGGAAGAGCTATGCCTTTGGGATAACGGCATTGGTTACCTGTGCGATTCTATCAGCTATGACCCCTAGAATTGTAGGGAATATGGTTGACCAGTTGTCAGCAGGCTCTTTAACTGGGCAATTATTAATCACTCAAACAGGCCTTATTTTAATATTGGCTATTATTATGTATGTACTTCGCTACGGTTGGCGGACAATTATTTTTGGAAATTCGACTTTACTAGAATCAATTATGCGTAATCGTTTGTTTAGTCATTTTACAAAAATGGACGCTACCTTTTACCATAAATATCGGACGGGTGACTTGATGGCCCATGCCACAAACGACTTAGCGGCCTTGCGTTTTGTTGCTGGTGGGGGGATTCTGACCTTAACGGATTCTATCTCCATTTCAGTCGTGACCTTGTTCTCTATGTTTGTCTTAATCGACTGGCAATTAACCCTAGTGACTATTCTGCCATTCCCAATTCTAATTGTGGTGGCCCGTGTTCTAGGTCGAATCATTAATAAGCGGTTCCGTAAATCGCTTGAAGCTTTTTCAAGTTTAAATGACGAAGTCCAAGAAAATGTTTCTGGGATGAAAGTCATCAAAACGTTCGGTGAAGAAGAAGACTACTACCAAGACTTCGTTGCAAAAACAGACCAAGTTGTCGAAATGAACCGTAAAGTTTACCAAGCAGATGCGGCTTACACGCCAATGATTGAGATTATCACTGGTTTAACTTATGTATTGACCATCTTCTTTGGGACTTACTTTATCCAAAACGGTCGGATAACAGTCGGTGACTTGATTGCCTACATTTCTTACTTGTCTATGATGGCTTGGCCTTTAATTGCGGTCGGTCACCTAGTCAATACGCTTGAGCGTGGTAACGCATCGTGGGACCGGGTGTCTGAATTATTGAACGAGCAGCCGGCTATCGTTGAAGCTGATCAAGCTATTACAACGCCGATTCAAGGGGATATCCATTTTGACGTTCAGAAATTTGCCTACCCAGATGATGGCCGGACGAAATTATCGGATACGCGTTTTCACCTGAAAGAGGGCAATATGCTTGGTGTAGTTGGTCGTACTGGGTCTAGCAAAACGACAATCTTCAAGTTGTTGATGCGTGATTATGACCAATACGAAGGTCAAATTACCTATGACGGCAAAGATATCAAAGATTTCAGTCTAAATACACTATCTTCAGCAATCGGATATGTACCGCAAACGAATTTCCTATTTTCAAATACGATTTTAGAAAACATTCGTTTTGGGAATCCAAACCTATCTGAAGAAGAGGTCATTCACTATGCCAAAGTAGCGGATATCCACGAAGACATCATGAAATTCCCTGAAGGCTACCAAACGGAAGTCGGGGAACGTGGGGTGTCTCTATCAGGAGGGCAAAAACAACGGATTGCTATCGCTCGTGCCTTAGCGGTTGACCCAGAATACTTAATCATGGATGACTCGCTTTCAGCGGTAGACGCGCAAACAGAAGAAAATATCTTGACCAATTTACGGCAAGAACGTGCCAATAAAACAACGATTATTGCAGCTCAACGTCTGTCTTCAGTGATGCATGCAGAAGAAATCATTGTCATGGACAAAGGGACGATTATTGAACGTGGTAAACATAACGAATTAGTCCTTGAAGACGGTTGGTATGCCCATACTTATAACCAACAACAATTACAAAGAAAAATTAGCGAAGGTGGTGATTCTGATGGAGAAATCTAGTCAAACAAAGTTTTCACTAGCTGACCAAGTGCGGATCTTCAAAGGAATTATCGGCTTTGGTAAACCGTATTGGCTACCCTTTGCCTTGTCCTTTGTGGCAACAGCAATCGTTGCAGCCATTTCAGCTTATCTACCCATTATCATCCAACGGTATTTGGATGAAGTGTTGGGGACCAATTCAGCAACCCTACAAGTGACTATACAGGTCGCAGCCTTTTATTTTGGCTTAACCCTATTAAAAGTAGCCGTTTATTATTTTAGAGACTTTACCTTCAAATTGACGGCAGAAAAAACAGTAGCCAATATGCGAAATACTGTCTACCAAAAAGTAGTGCACTTAGGTATGCGGTACTTTGACCAAACACCGAACGGGTCAGTGGTTTCACGGGTTACTAACGATACCGAAACCATTAAAGAATTTTGGCAAGTATTCCTGTCATTCTTCGACGGTTTATTGAATATTGTGGCTATTACTTATGCCATGTTTACGCTAGATGCTGGCTTGGCTCTTGTCTTTATGGCCTTTGTACCAGTAATGTTAATTTTGATTTATATCTACCAACGTCAATCGACCTTTATTTATGGCCGGATGCGAGTAGCGCTATCTACTTTGAACGCGAAATTAAGCGAGTCTATTTCTGGGATGAATATCATTCAAAACTATGGTCAACAAAATCGTATAATGCAAGAATTCGATGACGTTAACCAAACTTATGTAAGAGCGCGTGTAGGCATGTTCAAAATGAATGCCTTGTTACTACAACCAGCAATCAACTTACTTGAAGCCATTGCCATGGTCCTTGTCTTGTATATTTTTGGTTTCCAAGACTTGCAAGGGGTAGCCATAAATGTCGGGGTCGTTTACGCCTTTACTTCATATGCGAAATCCTTTTTCCAACCTATGGGTCAAATGATGGACTCCCTATCAATCTTCCAAGACGGTATGGTATCTGGCTCGCGAGTATTGGCCTTACTGGACAATCCGGAAATGGCGCCCGTTTCTAATCCAGGAGCAGCTGGTAAAGTGTCTGAAGGTCATATTCAAATCAAGGACTTATCATTCTCATACGACGAGAAAAAACAAGTCTTACATAATATCAATATCGATATTAAACCAGGTCAAACAGTAGCGTTTGTTGGTCAAACCGGTTCAGGCAAATCGTCGATTATCAATGTCTTGATGCGGTTCTATGAATTCAATCAAGGGGATATTTTAATTGACGGCCAATCTATTAAAGATATTCCGATAACCCAATTACGGGAAGACATCGGTCTGGTCTTACAGGATTCCTTCATGTTCTACGGGGATATCGCTGAAAATATCCGTCTGCACGGAGACTATTCTGGTGATATGGTCAGAGCTGCAGCCCAATTCGTCAAAGCTGATGATTTTATTGAATCATTAGAAGACGGCTATCACGCCAAAGTAATTGAAGGCGGGGCAGCATTCTCTACAGGGCAAAAACAATTACTATCGTTTGCTCGGTCAATCTTACGAGAACCTAAAATCTTGGTACTAGACGAAGCGACAGCCAATATTGATACCGAGACAGAACAGAAAATTCAATCTGGTTTAGCGAACATGCGACTAGGCCGGACAACTATCATCATCGCCCACCGTTTATCGACAATTAAAGATGCAGACCAAATTATTGTCCTTAAAAATGGCCACATCATCGAGCACGGCAACCATGACGACTTGATTGCACAAGGTGGCACATATTATAATATGTATCAGTTGCAGACCTATTCGGATGCGCATCAAGATACAGATGAAGGGGAAACCGATGATTTATAATATTTTACTGACTTTAATATGCTGGTTTATCCAGTTAATTAATGGCCCAACCAAGATTGATATTGATGAGGCCTTCGATCCAGAAGCCAATTACCTAGTAGTTGGCCCTCACCGTTCAATCCTCGATCCAATCTTTATTGCCATGGCATTACGTCCTAAGCAAATGGCGTTTATGGCGAAGAAAGAATTATTAGCCAACAAGTTTTTAACCTGGTTCTTCACAACCATCAACATCATTCCAGTTGACCGTGAAAAACCAAGCGCCTCAACCATTAAACAAGCCGTTCGAACCATCAAAGAAGGCGAGAAATATGTAGGACTTTTCCCAACAGGCTCTCGCTACTCAGATGAAATCAAAGACGGCGCCGTTTCAATGGCCAAGATGGGTAAGGCAGAAATCTTGCCCGTTACCTACCAAGGGCCCGTTGGTATCCGTGATTTATTCACTTGGAAAAAGGCCAACCGTGCCAAAGTGCGTGTTGGTAGACCTATTCAATTGCCGGAGGTTAAACGATTAAGCGATGAAGACAATAAGGCGATCAATCAAGCCATAAAAGATGCTTTCATCGAAAATGACCGTATTTTAGATCCAAATTATACCTACGATTTAGCCGGTGCAGTCGCTAAGCGTGATGCTAAACACGCTAAAAAAGCCAAAAAAGCCAAAAAATAAATCGGCAATATAAGCTTTAACAAAGGCATAAAAAGATTTTTACAGAAAGGATGATAAGATGACAAGAGCCACATTTTGGAAACAAGTTTTCTTGCACACCATTCAAAACATTAAATTGTATGTGGGGGCAGAAGCCAAATTATTACTCTTAACCGTCATCATTTATGGTGTAGGTTTTTGGGTCTTAGACATTCACTTGGCCTGGTTAATGGCTATTGGGATTAGTCTAGTAGCCTTACTACCAGTTATTGGTGCAGGCGTTGTCTTCATTCCTTGGATATTGATTGAGTGGTTGCAGGGGGATACCCAAGTAGGTTGGTGGCTATTTGCTATTTACCTGGGTGTTGAATTATTGACCGAAATCTTGCAGCCACTACTCATCGGTAAAGATTTAAAATTACCTTTTTGGTTGCCGATAGTCGTAACATTAATGTGTACCGTCGCCTTTAACTTATTTGGGGTTATGGTCGCGGGGATTGTCATTCCCTTGATATCAGCCTATTTTCAAGTAAAAGAAATCGAACGCGCTGAAATCTATGACGAGAAATAATCAAAACGAGAGATCTGTATAAAAGCAGGTCTCTTTTATTTATAATGGGATTCAGAAACATGTGAAAGCTTTGCTAGCGTTTATAACTTGCAAAAGATTCAGTAATCATGATTTAAAATGATAATCAGTTTGTAATTCAAATTGATGAATACGTCGTATTATTCAAAGATTATTGCTATTCAGATTTATGAAGTTAACATTTTATCAATTGGTAATATTATTCATATGGAGAATATATTTTCAATAGCAGAATAAAATTTATTCAAGGAATAATGCTGTTTAGTTGTGTATGTAATTACAAGTTTGTTTTGGATATTACATCAGTTTATGAGTAGCCGAGGCTAAAGTTTCCCTAGCATGCCCACTGCTTTAAAGGCAATGATAGGAAAAAGCAAAGCCGAAAGCTTATTAACTATAATAATCTTTCTCGCTTTAAGCCCTGGCTCACATCCTGAAGTTGAGCTCGCTAGGGCAGACAGGTGTCCACTTCAAATAGTTTGCGCCGCACTTTGTATGCAAAGGCAATGTTTATCCGGTGTCTCCTGTCTGAACGCCCTGACTCCCATCCTGTGGCTTAGCATATGAATTTCTTAAGAAGTTTGATATAATGAATTAATTAATGAGCGACAGATTCAGAATTTTGGGGTGTATGATATGAAGTGGAGTATTCCAAGTAAGATAATCGAGCAAGGCCGTGCTTTGGTAAAGGAAAATCGGGTGCTTAAAGTAGTACCAGATGAAGAAAATACTGTTTGGCGTGCAGAAGTGCTTGATGATGACACGTATACCGTGATCTTAGATGGAACTGCTAAAGAAGAGGATGTTTGTCAGTGCCAAGTTTTTCAGAAAAAAGGCTACTGCGAACATACAGTTGCAGTAGAACTTTTCTTAAGAGAAATGGGCATGACGCGCGTCCACCAATTTAATGAAGAATTGAAACGTTATCCAGAAGTAGATGATGAAGCAGAACTACAAGTGAATGAAGTCCTTGAAGGTTATTTAAGTCATCGTCAAGTAACCAGTCCTGTGAAACGTTTGCCGCGAACTAGTCGAGTGAAAGTGACACTAGAAATTCAATTTGATGAAGTAAGACCTTATATTATTTCTTACGAAGATATTGCTTACTTACGAATTCGCGTAGGTGTCAACAACCTGTACTACGTGACAGATATGGATAATTTCTTCCAAGCTATTGTCCAAGATACCTTATATATTTTGCCAAATCGTGACCGTGAAGAAATTTGGTTATCGCCTTCAACACTAGGCCAAGATACCTATGACTTGCTAGTTGAATTAGCCAATGCATACAGCTTACGAAATAAATGGCTTTTACTAGTCATGAACACACCAGAAAATAAAAAAAATACCCAACGCTTTTATTTAATGAGTGAGGAATTGAATCGCTTGAAAGATTTATATCTTGCGGATAACCGGATTTCTATCCGCTTTAAATTAGATGGTAATGCTATAAAACCGACCTTTTCAAATGATAAAGCCCTGGTATTTAGTCTGAAGAAAGACAATGACCTGTATCAATTAACTTGGGATCAATCAGTCAATTGGCTGGCGCAATATGGTTTACTGATTCAAGATGAAACCTTATATGAAACCACTCAAGACAGCAATTTCTATGATGATTTGCGCTTTTTACAAGGATTCTTTGCGGAGAATGACTATCAAATCACCTTGCCAGAAGAAGAAATGACCTACTTTATCAGTTTATTTGGCCGGACTCTGATGGCTTACAGTGAAATTGACCAATTAGACCAATTTTTTGATTTGTACCAAGAAGACTTGCAAGTGCATGTGACACTTGATGTTGAGGGGACAGATTTGTACGTGACCCCTGAATACCAGTACGGTCAATTTTTAGTATCAGATGAGGCAGAAAATCAAGTATTACCAGATGATAACACAATTTTAGTCCGAGACTTTTCGGGCGAAGTATCGGTTGAAAACACCTTGAAAGCTTTAGGCTTTGTCTCGGAAAAAGGTGCCTTCGTCCAACGTTTCGACAACTTGACTGACGTCATGACCAATATTGAAAATTTCGGTCGTTTATTCATTGACCAATGGGACATTAAATATGGTAAATTCCTGCGCAATGTCTATGACAACAAAGTCAATGCAACTGTGAAAATGACACCAAGTGACGGGAGTCGATTCTTGTCAGTAGATTTTGAATTATCTGACGTTGAACCAGTTGAAGTGGACCGTATTTTAAACGCCATTATGGAAAATGAAGCATATATTCGTTTACGTGACGGTCGTATTATCGACGTTCAAAATACCATGGACGACGAACAGAAACGTATGCTTCAACAAATCTCTGCAGCTAATAACGAATGGCAAAACGGGGACGTGGTCCCCATTTTCCAAACGCTGCGGTTCCAAACCTTGGTGGACGGTAATGAAGTATTTGAGGAATTCTACGACGATATCGTACGAGCTAAAGATAAAGACTACACGCCATCAGCTAGCCTAAAGGCTACCTTGTCTGACTACCAAGAGACGTCAGTGAAATGGTTTAGAGGACTTGCCAAATACCAATTGGGCGGCCTATTAGCAGATGAGATGGGGCTGGGGAAAACAGTTCAAACGATTTCCTTCATCCTAGACTATATCGAAAATAATCCGCATGAAAAATCATTGGTATTAGCGCCAGCGTCTGTTTTATATAACTGGGCACATGAATTTAAACGATTTACGCCATCCTTAAATGTAGCAGTAGTTGACGGGACCATTGATGAACGGGAGGCGATTCGCCGAGATGATACTATCGACATATGGTTGACTTCTTACCAGTCGTACCGAAATGACCAAGAGGCCTATCAAAAAGTGAATCTGGACATTTTAGTCTTGGATGAAGCACAAGCCATCAAAAATGACAACACCATCTTATATAGATCGGTCAAGAAACAAGTGGCGGCGATGCGGATTGGTTTATCAGGGACACCAATGGAGAATAACTTGAATGAGTTCTGGGCCTTGATGCAGATTATCGTGCCTGGATTATTACCGAATAAGCATGAGTTCCAAAAATTATCAGTAGGAGAAATTGCCCGAATTGCTAGTCCATTCGTCCTACGTCGTACCAAGAATGATGTGGCCTTACAATTACCGACGAAAACTGTTACGGATAGATTTAGTATGCTGGACCCTGAACAAAAGAACATTTACCTGGCCTACCTGAAGAAAATTCAAGACCAGTTAAACAACGATTCGTCGGACGCAGGACATATGCATATGGAATTATTGGCGGGGATTACACGATTGCGTCAAATTTGTTGCCATCCTCGTTTAGTGAAAAATGACTACACTGGTCAATCCGGTAAGTTCGAATACTTCAAGGTCATGTTGAAACGTGCCATCGAATCAGGTCGTAAAGTATTGGTATTCTCTCAATTTACGAGCATGTTAGATGTGATGTCTGAGTACCTAGCTGAAGAGGGTATTGACTACTACATGATGACTGGTCAAACCAATAAAAAAGTCCGTCAAGAACAAGTAGACGAATTCAATACCGGCGATAAATCAGTCTTCTTGATTTCATTACGTGCTGGCGGGGTAGGGATCAACTTGACTGGCGCAGATACTATCTTCTTATATGATTTATGGTGGAACCCAGCAGTTGAAGAGCAAGCTATTGGCCGTGCCCACCGGATTGGTCAGAAGAAAGATGTTGAAGTTGTTCGTTTTATTACTGAAGGGACAATTGAGCAACGTATTGCTGAACTTCAAGAAGAGAAGCGCTACCTATTCGAACAATTATTTGATGACGGTGACCAAGCAGGTAGTCAAAGTCTAAGCTTGGATGACCTGAAATTTATCCTTGGCGTGAGCCAAGCCTTATAAGTATAAATCCCAACCATGACTGTTTCGCCCTTTTTCAAATAATGGCTTGAAAAGGGTGGTGGATTATGGTAATATATTCGAGTGTCAAATGACACATATTTCACACCTTATGGATGGAATCGCGTGGTGCTAGTACTCGCTAGTGGCGAGTCTTTGAAATAGGGGCGGAAAAATAAAAACCAAATGGAGGAATTTAACATGCCAGTTATTAGCATGAAACAATTATTAGAAGCTGGTGTTCACTTTGGACATCAAACACGTCGTTGGAACCCTAAAATGGATAAATACATCTTTACTGAACGTAATGGTATTTACATCATTGACTTACAAAAAACTGTTAAGTTAGTAGACCAAGCTTACAACGCTATGCGTGATTTAGTAGGTAACGATGGTATCGCGTTATTCGTAGGTACTAAAAAACAAGCACAAGATTCAATCGCTGACGAAGCGACTCGTGCAGGTCAATACTACGTAAATCACCGTTGGTTAGGTGGTACTTTAACTAACTGGGAAACTATCCAAAAACGTATCAAACACTTAAAAAATATTAAAGAAATGGAAGTAGACGGTACTTTTGACGTTCTTCCTAAAAAAGAAGTTGTTGGCTTATTGAAAGAAAAAGAACGTCTAGAAAAATTCTTAGGCGGTATCGAAGATATGCCACGTATTCCAGATGTTATGTTTGTTGTTGACCCTCGTAAAGAAAAAATTGCGATCCAAGAAGCACACAAATTAAACATCCCTGTTATCGCTATGGTTGATACTAACTGTGATCCAGATGACGTAGATTACGTAATCCCTTCAAACGATGACGCTATCCGCGCTATCAAATTGATCACTGGTGGTATGGCTGAAGCAATTCTTGAAGCTAAACAAGGCGCTCAAGAAGAAGCTGAACAAGATGTAACTGTTGAAGACTTCAAAGGTGACGAAGTTTTAGACGAGGTTGCTGAGTAAGCATTGCTTTAGTTGAAGATTACTTCAATTAGTAGTAAAATATAAACAGTAGATGGCTATCTGATTAAGTTTGTCTAAGCTATATTCGGCTTTCCTTCTTAGTTAAGATAGCCTTTTTTTAAAGAATGCATGCAATTAGGAGGAAAATTTTAAATGGCAATTACTGCAAAACAAGTTAAAGAATTACGCGACCGCACTGGTGTAGGCATGATGGATGCTAAGAAAGCCTTAGTTGAAGTTGACGGAGATATGGACAAAGCTATCGACTTCCTACGTGAAAAAGGTATCGCTAAAGCTGCTAAGAAAGCTGACCGTGTTGCTGCTGAAGGTTTAACTAAAGCTGTAGCTAAAGGGAACGACGCTGTAATTGTAGAAGTTAACTCTGAAACTGACTTCGTTGCACGTAACGATCAATTCGTTGAATTACTAGAAACTGTTGCATTAGCTATCTTAGAGCAAAAACCTGCTACTGTAGAAGCTGCTTTAACTGATGTAACTGTTGAAGGTAAAGACTTAGATACATACATTAAAGAAAAAGCTGCTGTAATCGGAGAAAAAATCTCATTACGTCGCTTTGAAACTTTAACAAAAACAGATGACCAAGAGTTCGGTACATACTCTCACCAAGGTGGACGTATTTCTGTTCTTACATTAATTGACGGTAACAGCCCTGAATTTGCTAGCATGGTGTCTATGCACATCGGTGGTATGAAACCTCAATTCTTAAACGAAGAATCTGTACCTGCTGAAGTTTACGAACATGAAAAAGCAGTTCTTACTGAACAATCATTAAACGAAGGTAAACCAAAAGAAATCGTTGAAAAAATGATTACTGGTCGTTTACGTAAATTCTTCGCAGAAATCTGCTTAGTTGATCAAAAATACTTATTAGATGACAGCAAAACTGTTGCAGAAGTTGCAAAAGAAAACAATGCTGAAATCAAAGGTTTCTTCCGTTTTGAAGTCGGCGAGGGTATCGAAAAACGCCAAGACGACTTTGCTAGTGAAGTTGCTGCTCAAATGGGTAAATAATTTAACAACATCCCGATATAGACTTTTTGAATTTGCTTAAAATAGAGAAGTAATGAAGAGGGAATTTAAAATAGGTTGGGAAAGGTTTCTTTCTCAACCTTTTTAGTAAGGAGAATAGAATGACAGAACCTAAATACAAACGCGTTGTTTTGAAACTTTCAGGTGAGGCTTTATCTGGTAACAATGGTTTCGGTATTGATCCAGAAACAATGAAGGGTATTGCTAAAGAAATCAAAGAAGTCCACCGTTTAGGCGTACAAATCTCAATCGTCGTAGGTGGCGGTAACATTTGGCGTGGTAAAACTGGGGAAGAAATGGGTATGGAACGTGCACAAGCAGACTACATGGGTATGCTAGCAACAATCATGAACGCCCTAGGTTTACAAGATGTTTTAGAAAACATTGGCGTGCCAACTCGCGTACAAACTTCAATTGACATGCGTCAAATCGCGGAACCATATATCCGCCGTCGTGCTGAGCGTCACTTAGAAAAAGGACGTGTTGTTATTTTTGCTGGGGGTACTGGTAATCCTTACTTCTCAACAGATACAACAGCCTCTCTACGTGCTGCTGAAATTGAAGCAGATGTTATTTTAATGGCGAAAAATGGCGTAGACGGTGTATATTCAGACGATCCTCGTAAGAACAACGCTGCTGTTAAATACGAAAAATTATCGCATTTAGAAGTCATCAGCAACAATCTACAAGTAATGGACACTACAGCTTCATCATTAAGCATGGACAACAATATTCCTTTAGTTGTATTCAACCTAAATGAAGAAGGCAATATCCGCCGTGTTATCCTTGGTGAAGAAATTGGTACTACAATAGAAGGGTAAGGGAGAATTTTCAATGGCTATTGATAATTTACTAAAAGAAACAAAAGACCGTATGTTGAAATCTGAAGAAGCATTTACACGTACGCTTGCACGTATCCGTGCTGGTGTGGCCAATGCTTCTTTACTAGACGGCATTACTGTTGAATACTACGGTGTACCAACTGATTTACGTCAATTGGCAACAATCACTATTCCAGAGCCTCGTATGTTACAAATCTCTCCATACGATAAAAGTTCTTTAAATGATATCGACCGTGCATTACAACAATCTGACTTAGGTATTCCACCTACAAATGATGGATCTGTAATTCGTTTGATTATCCCAGCTTTAACACAAGAACGTCGTAAAGAGTTAAGTAAAACAGTTGGAAAAGACTTGGAAGACGCTAAAGTAGCTATCCGTATCATCCGTCGTGACGCGATTGATGAAACGAAAAAAGCTGAAAAGGCAAAAGAGATCACTGAAGATGACGTACGTTCATACGAAAGTGACATTCAAGACTTAACAAACGCTGCAATTAAAAACGTTGAGAAAATCGCTTCTGATAAAGAAGACGAAATCATGAACGTTTAATCTAGCATCTGTTCAGACAATAATACAAAGAAAGCCAGCAGGCATCCTATTAGATGACCTGCTGGCTTTTATTTGCCGCATGCTTTGAGGATGGTTGTCATTTTCCAAATCTCAATGGTATTGAACTTGTCTCACTACTAACAAATTTATGGACTAGGTCAAAAGATAAAGAACTGCCAAGCTAGGGGATAAGTATAGGTTTTTCTCCAGATTTTTGATACAATTGTCTAGAATTACAAATGGAGGTTCAATATGGTGACAGAAGTAAACTATAATCCAGCATTACCTATACCAAATCACATCGCAGTGATTATGGATGGGAATGGTAGATGGGCACAGGCTCGTGGATTAAAACGAACAGACGGACATTCAGAGGGATTAAAAGCCCTAAAACGTGTGGTCATTGCAGCACATAAAATGGGCGTGAAGGTACTGACAGCATATGCCTTCTCAACTGAAAATTGGAAGCGACCAATTACCGAAGTAAATTATTTAATGGGCTTACCCAAAGTATTAAACGATGAAATCTTACCTGATTTAATCGACAATAATGTACAAGTTCGCATGAGTGGGAACTTCGATAAAGTACCACTAGGGACAAAGAAATATATTCAAAATGCCATGAATCGTACTAAAGACAACACTGGTTTAATTTTGAATATTGCCTTTAACTATGGCTCACGTGATGAAATCACCAAAGCCGTTCAAAATATTGCCACATCAGTAGCAAATGGCGACTTAAAAGTGAAAGATATTTCTGAACAAACCATTTCAGATAACTTATATACAGCTCAATTAGGTGAATATGCTGACCCAGATTTATTGATTCGTTCAAGTGGAGAAGTTCGTTTATCGAATTACTTATTGTGGCAGTTGGCCTATAGTGAAATGGTGTTTACTGACACGAAATGGCCAGACTTTGATGAAGCTGTCATGCAAGAATGTGTTGGCGAATTTCAACGTAGAAACCGTCGATTCGGAGCGATAGATACCAAATAGAAAGAGGGGTTCTCATGACACAAAGAGTTATCAGCGCTATTGTTGCTCTTGCCATTTTTATCCCACTTTTGTTTATGGGTGGTCGTCCTTTTGACTTGATGGTAGCGATTATTGCAATGGTTGCTTACTATGAAATTTTACAAATGGCAAAAATTCCATTCCCCTCATGGCGGGGGATTATCGGTTTAATCACCATGATGTTACAACTACTGCCGTCTTATTATCTAGCACTACTGCCACAAGAAATCGACTATATGACGCTTTACTTCGCTGGTTTAGCCATGTTATTGATTATAATGGTCTTCAAACCAGAGGATATTAACTTTGAACAAGTAGGGGTCATTAGTTTAGCGGCCTTATACGTTGGCCGTGGTTTTCACTTATTAATTGAGACGAGATTAATGGGGCTCTTGCCGGTTATTTACGTTTTAATCATTATTTGGGGGAACGATACCTTTGCCTATTTAGTCGGTCGCCAAATTGGCCGAACTCCCTTAGCACCAAAAGTATCACCTAATAAAACCATTGAAGGATCATTAGGCGGCATCATAGGGGCCTTTATATGTTCAAGTATTGTCCTTTATTTTAACAACATCTTTGGCATATCAATCATGGATAATTTGATTTTAGCCGTGATTTTAGGCTTTTTAGGACAGATTGGCGACTTAGTAGAATCATCCATAAAACGGACTTACCAAGTCAAAGACTCAGGTAATATTATGCCCGGTCATGGCGGTTTCCTTGACCGTTTTGATAGTCTCTTAATGGTATTACCCATGTTTTATTTCTTGATTCCATTCTTAGGATCTTAACCAGTCTCATCGCTTTAATAAAGCTTTATCATAGTAAGGAGCGCATTATGACGACCATTATTGCATTTATATTTATATTTTCAGTTATCGTGATTGTCCATGAATTTGGGCATTACTATTTTGCCAAGAAAGCGGGCATCTTAGTCCGCGAATTCTCTATCGGTATGGGACCGAAAATTTTCCATTTCGAAGCTGAAGAAACGACATACACGCTACGCATGTTGCCAATCGGGGGTTACGTCCGTATGGCTGGATTAGAAGAAATGTCAGACACCCTAACTAAGGGCATGCAAGTCGTCATCGAACAAGGTGAAGACGATATTGTAGACACCATTTCGTTGGAAAATGAGGGCCAAAATTTTGCAGGCTTACCTTTAGAAGTATGGGCAGCCGACTTAGAAGAAGACATGTTCATTGAAGGTATTCCTTACGGTAGCGAAGAGAAGGTCCGTTATCAAGTGTCAAAAACAGCTAATATCGTTGAATCTGACGGAACGATCGTAAAAGTCGCGCCCATAGAACGTCAATTCCAATCTGCCAACATCTGGCAACGACTAATCGTTAATTTCGCTGGACCAATGAACAACTTTATCCTAGGTGTTTTAGCTTTCATCCTACTAGCCTTCATGCAAGGCGGTGTATGGTCAAACGAAGCCGAAATAGGTGCCGTTCAAGCAGACTCAGCAGCTCAAGCAGCAGGACTAGAGGCCGGGGACCAAATCGTGTCAATCGACGATCAAGCGGTCGAATCATTTGATGATATGCAAGCCATTATACAATCAAACCCAGACCAATCACTTACTTTTACCATCAACCGTGATGGTCAAGAACAAGAAGTTTCGGTGACACCACAAGCAACAGAGACTGAATCAGGTGAAACAGTTGGGGTAATTGGGGCCCAACGCGCGCAAGATACGTCATTTATGGCCAAAATCACCTTTGGTTTTACAAGCGCTTGGACCATGATTACAGGTATTTTCTCTATAATTGGTGGTATGTTTAAAACAGGCTTTGATATCAACAACTTTGGTGGGCCAGTTTACATGTACCAAACTACCTCGCAAGTCGTTTCCTTTGGGATGACAGGTATTATTTCTTGGCTAGCTTCTTTAAGTATTAACTTGGGAATTGTCAATTTACTACCTGTACCAGCTTTAGACGGTGGTAAAATAGTCTTGAACCTGGTCGAATTGGTCCGAGGTAAACCGCTACAAGCTAAAACAGAAGGTATGATCAATATCGTAGGTGCTGTTCTAGTCATTGTCCTAATGATTGCAGTTACTTGGAACGATATTATGCGCATGTTTGGCTAATTAATCTATTGCATCAATACAATTAAAAACAGTAAGTCAGAAGGCCATAGTGATGGCCTTTTGTTATTAAACAGGAAAGGAATTGAGTCTATGTCAGAATCTAAAGAAGCCTTATTTCAGGCCTTATTAGGACAAATTCATTGGAACGATGAAAACACGGCTATCCAAAATGGTTGGTTAGAAAATGTCGTGGTCCATACCAAATCAAGGTTGTGGCAATTTAAAATTGGCTTACCAACACGTATAGATGCCGCGACTTTCTTAACCTTTGAAGAACACTTGAAAAAGGGTTTCGACCATGTTGGGGCAGTGGACTTTTCAATTGAGGTTGCTGACCAAAGCCAACCAGCAAATCAAGCTGTCCTAGACTACTGGCCAATCATAGTTAACCGGTCTGGTATTTCAAACGGGATTGCTAAAGCCACTTTCCAAGGGCAATTACCCTCATTTGAAAATAACCGCTACTATATTCGCGTGGACAATCAACCATTAAAACAACTCATTCAAGAAAACTACCTTGAAGTTATCAAACAAAATTACCAAATGGTCGGATTTCCTAAGGTGCCGTTTGAAATTATTATCGATGATGAAACGGCCAAAGACCGGCGTGATGTCTTTGTAGAGCGGGCCAATGAATTAGCTGAACAACAACAAGAAATGGCCAAAAAAGCAGCTGAAAAACAAAAAGAAATGGCTGTTGCTGGCAATAATGGTCAAGCAATTAAAGTGGACAAAATTCAATTAGGCAAACATATCCCCGTTGACGACAAATTAAGAGCCATGAATACTTACGTTGAAGAACAACGGTTTGTATCCATGGAAGGTGTAGTCTTCGATGTTGAAGTTAAAATATTAAAAACCGGCCGTCGCATTTTAAATGCCAAAATTTCGGATTATAGCTCAGCATTCTTAATTCAAATGTTTTCTAGAACGGATGAAGATATCGCCATTTTTGACGCCATCCGCAAGGGTATGTGGTTGCGAGTTCGCGGTGATTTGCAAATGGATGACCGTTTTGCCCGTGACCTAGTCCTAAATGTTCGCGACTTGGAGCAAATTACCAAGGCTAAACGCCAAGATAATGCTGACAAGAAGCGGGTTGAATTACACGTTCACACCAATATGTCCATGTTGGATGCGACTAATTCAATTTCCGATTTCACCAACCAAGCTAAAGATTGGGGACATACAGCTATTGCGGTCACTGACCATGCAACCCTGCAAGCTTATCCAGAAGCATCAGGGGCGGCTAAATCCACTGGTTTGAAAATGATTTACGGTGTTGAAGCCAATATCGTGGATGATGGCGTCCCTATCGCCTACAATCCGGACCATATCGAATTAAAAGAAGCAACCTATGTCGTATTCGATGTGGAGACTACTGGATTATCAGCTATTTACGATAACATTATCGAATTAGCGGCCGTTAAAATGCAGAACGGTAATGTGATTGATACTTTTGAGGAGTTTATTAATCCAGGACGACCACTCTCGGCTACTATTATTGATTTAACGGGG
This sequence comes from Carnobacterium sp. 1290_CSPC, assembly GCF_001053265.1. Lineage (NCBI taxonomy): Bacteria > Bacillati > Bacillota > Bacilli > Lactobacillales > Carnobacteriaceae > Carnobacterium > Carnobacterium sp. 1290_CSPC. Next base: position 21,273 of record NZ_JVVG01000082.1, on the reverse strand, counting down.
ATTACTGACGCCATGTTAGCCAATACCCGGACTGAAAAAGAAGTGATTACGGACTTTAGAGAATGGGTTGGGGACGCTATTTTAGTGGCCCACAATGCCAGCTTTGATATGGGCTTTATTGATACAGCTTACAACCGACATGGTTTTGACAAGTCCCATAACGCCGTAATCGATACCTTAGAAATGTCTCGTTTCTTGCATCCAAACCTGAAATCGCATCGTTTGAATACCTTGGCCAAACGCTATAATGTGGCCCTAGAGCAGCATCACCGGGCTGTATATGATGCGGAAACCACAGGTGCCTTAGCCTGGATTTTTATCAAAGAAGCAGCCACTGACCATGAGATTTTCTACCATGATGAGTTGAACAAAGATGTTGGTAAAGGGGACGCCTTCAAGCAAGGTCGACCATTCCACGCCATTTTGCTGGCTAAAAACCAAACAGGGTTAAAAGACCTATTCAAATTGGTATCTGCGTCAAATATCGACTATTATTACCGAGTACCTCGAATTCCGCGGTCACTCTTATCTAGTCACCGAAAAAACTTGCTAGTCGGTTCAGCCTGTGCAGGCGGTGAAGTATTTGAAGCTTTAATGCAAAAAGGGAAGGTTGAAGCAGAGCAAAAAGCTGGCTTCTACGACTACTTGGAACTCCAACCAAAGGCAGTTTACAAACCTTTGATCTTAGATGAATTGATTCAAGATGAAGAAACGCTTGAAAAAATCATGAAAGATATGCTTGAAATTGGGAAATCGGTCAACAAACCTGTTGTTGCAACAGGAGATGTCCATTACCTAAATGAAGAGGATAAATTGTATCGGGAAATTTTAATTAATTCGATCAAATCTAACCGGACCAAAAACTTCCCAGAAGCTCATTTCCGTTCAACTGAAGAAATGTTGCGAGAGTTTGCTTTCCTAGGCGAGGAAACGGCATACCAAATTGTCGTTGAAAATTCCAATGCCATTGCAGACAGCATTGAGTTTGTGGAACCTTTGAAAGACAAATTGTATACACCAACAATTGAAGGGGCGGAACAGGAACTGACAGATATGTCATTTGAAAAAGCCCATGAAATCTACGGTAAAGAACTACCAGAAATCGTAGAGGCTCGCTTAGATAAAGAATTGAAATCTATTATCTCCAATGGATTCTCGGTTATTTACCTGATTTCACAAAAACTAGTGAAGAAATCGAATGACGACGGCTATATCGTTGGTTCCCGTGGGTCAGTAGGGTCCTCATTTGTAGCGACTATGTCAGGGATTACGGAAGTAAATCCGCTGGCGCCGCATTATGTTTGCCCGAATTGCCACTATAGTCATTTCTTTACTGATGGATCGGTGGGGTCTGGGTTCGACTTGCCAGATAAATCTTGTCCTGAATGTGGGACTAACTTGGATAAAGACGGACAAGATATTCCATTTGAAACCTTCTTAGGATTTAAAGGGGACAAGGTACCTGATATCGATTTGAACTTCTCTGGAGAATACCAAGCCCGCGCCCATGCCTACACTAAAGTCCTTTTCGGTGACGACCACGTTTTCCGGGCGGGAACAATTGGTACAGTCGCGGATAAAACAGCCTTCGGGTATGTACTAGGTTACGACCAAGATAAGAATTTAAATCTTCGAAAAACCGAGAAAGAATTCTTAGCCAAGGGTGCAACAGGCGTTAAACGGACAACCGGTCAGCATCCAGGGGGAATCATTGTTATCCCTGAAAATATGGATGTATATGACTTTACCCCAATTCAATTCCCGGCTGACGACGTGGAATCTGAATGGAAGACGACCCACTTCGATTTCCATTCCATCCATGATAACGTCTTGAAATTAGATATCCTTGGGCACGATGACCCGACTATGATTCGTAAATTACAGGATTTATCCGGCATCAATCCAACCGAAATTCCAATCGATGATCCAGAAGTATATGAATTATTCAATGGGACAGAAGTTTTAGGTGTTACCAAAGAACAAATCTATTCCAACACTGGTACATTAGGCATTCCCGAGTTTGGGACCCGATTTACCCGACAAATGCTTGAAGCAACCAAACCTTCAACCTTCGCCGAACTACTGCAAATCTCCGGATTATCGCATGGTACAGACGTTTGGTTAGGTAATGCCGAAGTACTTGTCCGTGAAAAAGGGCTACCGCTAAGTGAAGTTATCGGTTGTCGTGATGATATCATGGTTTACTTAATCCATCGTGGTCTACCTGAATCAGACGCCTTCCAAATAATGGAGAAAGTTCGTAAAGGCAAGGGGTTATCTGACGAACATAAGGCCATCATGCGTGAATACGACGTGCCGGAATGGTATATGGATTCATGTGAAAAAATCAAATACATGTTCCCGAAAGCCCATGCCGCTGCCTATGTATTGAATGCCATGCGGGTAGCTTGGTTTAAAGTGAAACATCCAATTTGGTACTACTGTGCTTACTTATCAGTACGGGCGAGTGACTTTGACCTTGTATCCATGTCGAACGGGAAAGAATCGACTAAGGCCAAAATTAACGAAATCAATGCCAAAGGAATGGAAGCTTCTACTAAAGAAAAACAATTGTTAACAGTCCTTGAGATTGTAAACGAGATGTGGGAACGTGGCTTTACCTTAAAAATGGTTGATATCAATAAATCTCATGCAACTGAATTTATTATTGAAGAGGACAATACTTTGATTGCACCTTTTAGAGCCATTGACGGTTTGGGTACAAACGTGGCCAAATCTATTGTTGCAGCACGTGAGGAATCACCGTTCTTATCAAAAGAAGACTTACAAACTCGTGGTAAAGTGTCTAAATCATTGATTGAATACATGACAGAGAATCATGTATTAGATGGTTTACCAGACCAAAACCAATTATCACTATTTGATTTTTAAAAGCGCAAAACAGGATTACCTATCATCTTGAAAGGTAATCCTGTTTTTTTGAGCGTTATTTTTTGTTGTATCTATCAGATTATGTTAACATAATATTGTATGCATCATTTTTAAGTGAATCCGTTCGCTTAACCGCAATATTCGCAACAAATCACACGCCAGTGTTATGTTTATTTGTTGCTTTTTTCAATGTATATTGATTATTTAAAAGGAGGAATTCTATGCAGCTATTGCTAGATAAGTTTAAAGAAGTGATATCTTCTGTCTTACCTATCGTCATCCTTGTATTCGCGCTAGCATTTACCCTGGTTGATGTGCCAGGAGATATGATGGCGAGATTTGCAATTGGTTCAATCCTATTAACACTAGGACTGACCATTTTCCTATTCGGGGTAGATATTGGTATGACGCCAATTGGGAATTATTTAGGTGATTCGATTATTCGATCAAGTTCCCATTTAATCGTACTATTATTATCATTCTTTATAGGGTTTTCGATTACCGTAGCCGAACCAGACCTATTAATTTTGGGCCAGCAAATTTCTGATGCAACGGGTGGCGTTTTAGGGTCACAAACCATTGTTGTCGTTGTATCAATAGGTGTGGGGGTTATGATCGCCCTTGCTGTTTACCGGGTAATGAAAGATGTCGCCTTGAAGTGGTTCTTCCTAGCCGTTTATGCGGTCATTACTTTATTATCAATTTTCGTAGATTCTACCTTCCTAGCGATGTCATTTGATGCCTCTGGTGCAACGACTGGTGCCTTAACTACACCATTCGTATTGGCCTTAGGTACCAGTGTTTCCGCTAAAAAAGGTGGTAAAGGGGCTGAAGATGATTCCTTTGGTTTAGTAGGTGCCATGTCAACAGGACCAATCTTAGCCGTGATGATTATGTCACTAGTTCAAAGTTCATCTTTCCAAAATTCTGATGAAGCTTACCAATATACTGAAGGGATTATCCGTCCGTTTATCGCAAATATTGGTCATACTGTTCAAGAATCAGTAGTTTCACTTATTCCAATTTTAATCCTATTCGCAATAGTGATTTATTTTTATAGAAGAATCAATAAAGGTGAATTACGCCGTATTGCTGTTGGGGTTGTCTATGTCTTGATTGGTTTAACTTTCTTCTTAATCGGGGTTAACCAAGGATTTATGGATATGGGTCGTTACTTAGCGACTGAATTAGCCACTAACCACGAAGCCTTACTACCATGGATTGGTCTTGTGATGGGGCTAGTTGTTGTATTAGCTGAACCAGCTGTACACGTACTTGGGGACCAGGTTGAAGACGTGACAGGTGGACATATCCCTAATAAGTTGTTATTATTCTCCTTGTCGATTGGTGTAGGGTTAGCCGTAATGATGTCAATGCTTCGTATTATGGTACCAGGCGTTGAATTGTGGCACTTCCTATTGCCAGGATTTGGCTTATCAATATTATTAAGCTTTTACGTACCCAACCTGTTTACAGGTATCGCCTTCGATGCTGGTGGGGTAGCATCTGGTCCGATGACAGCGACATTTATCTTGGCCTTTGCTCAAGGTGTAGCCGATACGTTACCGCAAGCAGATATATTAGTAGATGGTTTCGGTATCATCGCAATGGTGGCAATGACCCCAGTGTTGATGGTTCAAATCCTAGGTTTAATCTATAAATTACGCGTTAAAAACAATAAAGCAATTGGTGAATAAGGGGGTTAATTGATGACTGTAGAATCAGTGGCGTTTTTCGCTATTGTAAACCATGGTTTTGGGCAAAAAGTACTTAAAACTGCCAAAGAGCATGGAACCGGTGGTGGCACCTTAGTCCTTTGTGATGGCACCATTCCAAATAAATTCCTTAACTTGATGGGACTTGATGAATCTAAGAAAGAATTGATGATTACATTAGCTCCTAAGGAATTCGAAAGTGACATTCACGAAAAAATCACTGAGAAAATGAAATTAGACAAGAAAGGCTTGGGTATCCTGTTCTCAGCAGATACATCAAGCGTTTGTGGTAGTCGTTTATTTAATCGGGCATTTGAAGAAAAAGGTGAAAATATGAGTGAGTATCAACTATTAGTATCAATTGTCGACCGCGATTCAGGTGATGATGTTGTTGCAGCTGCCCGTAAAGAAGGCGCTAAAGGTGCAACCATTCTTCACGGTCGTGGAACAGGGACAACTGAAATCTCTAAACTATTCAATATTGAAATTCAACCAGAAAAAGAAATCGTTCTGTTAGTAGTTGAAGCTGAAAAAGTCCATCCAGTATCTGAAAGTATTCGTACCGCAATGGACTTAGATCAACCAGGTAGCGGTGTTGTCTTTTCAATTCCAGTTAACCAAGTTACAGGTTTGGTTCAGAACTTGTAAAAATCGCTTGATAGCAACAATTATTGCGAATCAAGCTCCCATATGTTATACTGTCTAAGTAGAAAGAAGACAGTGGTGGAGTGAGCGGTGACGCTCACTTTTTTCATGGTAATAAGGTGAAAGTAAGAAAAGCGAGGGGAAATATGGCTAAAGTAACAGACCAAATGCAAGAAATCGTTCAACCAATAATTGAAGACTTAGGCTTTATATTGTTTGATATCGAATTCGTTAAAGAAGGGAAATCTTGGTTCCTAAGAATTTACGTGGATAAACCAGGTGGTGGCATCGCAATAGAGGATTGTGTCACAGTTAGTGAACATATTTCTGAAGCTGTTGATCAATTAGAAACAGACCCAATTCCACAAGCTTATTACCTTGAAGTATCTTCTCCAGGTGCAGAACGTCCATTGAAAAATGATGACGATGTGCAAGCTGCAATCGGTGAATGGGTATTCTTGTCATTCTATCAAGCCATTGATGGTCAAAAAAATATTCAAGGCCGTCTACTTTCTGTATCAGATGATGCATATGAAGTTGAAACAAAAGACAAAACACGTAAAGTGGCAGTCACTGTAGAAAAATCAAATGTATCGTTAATCAGATTGGCCATTGAATTTTAAAATTTATCATTTTTGAAAGAGGGAATTTAGATGAGTAAAGAAATGTTAAGAGCCTTCGAAGCGCTTGAAGATGAAAAGGGCATTTCAAAAGAAGTTATTTTAGAAGCTTTAGAAGCTGCTTTAGTTTCAGCTTATAAACGTAACTACCAACAAGCGCAAAATGTCGAAGTAAACTTTGACGTAAAAAAAGGTAGTATAAAAGTATTCGCAGTGAAAGAAGTTGTTGATCTGGTAATGGACTCACAACTTGAAGTATCGCTTGAAGATGCTCATGACTTAAACAGTGCATATGAAATTGGCGACAAGATCAAATTTGAAGTTACGCCTAAAGATTTCGGTCGAATTGCTGCACAAACCGCAAAACAAGTGATCATGCAACGAGTTCGTGAAGCTGAACGTTCAATTATCTACAACGAATACATTGATTATGAGGATGATATTTTAACTGGTATAGTCGAACGCCAAGATCGTCGTTATGTTTACGTTAGCTTAGGTAAAATCGAAGCCGTTATCCCACCAGAAGGTCAAATTCCTAATGAAACCTTCCAACCACACGAGCGTGTACAAGTTTACGTAGAACGTGTTGAAAATACGACTAAAGGGCCACAAGTCTATGTCTCTCGTAGCCACCCAAGTCTATTGAAACGTCTATTTGAACAAGAAGTACCTGAGATTTTCGACGGTACTGTTGAAATTAAAGCCATCGCCCGTGAAGCTGGTGATCGTTCTAAAGTAGCGGTTGTATCAAACGACGCGAATATCGATGCAGTAGGTACTTGTGTTGGACCTCGTGGTTCGCGTGTACAACGTATTGTAGACGAATTAAAAGGTGAAAATATGGATATCGTTCAATGGTCAGACGACATGGCAACCTTTATTTCAAATGCTTTAAACCCAGCTGATGTATTATCTGTTCACTTTGTACCAGGTGAAACGTCATGTGTGGTTGTCGTACCAGAAAACCACTTGTCATTAGCTATTGGTAAACGTGGCCAAAATGCGCGTTTAGCGGCTAAATTAACAAACCACAAGATTGATATCAAATCTGAAGCTGACTTTGAAGCCTACGTACAAACAGAAGAGTACGCAGAACGTTTTGCTGAGAAAGAATTAGTCGACGAAGACGTTGATCCAATTTTAGCTGAAGATATTGAAACTGTTGAAGATTACGAAGCAGTGACAGAAGGATCAACTTCAATTGATGAAGAGGATTTATTAGCTATTGATGACCTTGAAGAAGGTAATGTTGGTCCAGAAGCAATTGAAGATCAGATTGATGATATTGAAGGCGAAGACAACGACATTATTGGTGATGAACCTTTAATTGGCGAAGAAGATTTAGACCAACAAGAGCGTTTAAACGAAGAAGGCTAAGATTAGGTGGGATCAAACATGAAACAACGAAAAATTCCTATGCGAAAATGTGTTGTGACAAATGAAATGTTTCCTAAAAAAGAATTAATTAGAATTGTTCGTAATCCTGAAGGGGTTGTTGAAATTGACCCGACAGGTAAGAAAAATGGGCGCGGCGCATATGTATCCCTCGATCCTGAAGTTGTACAAAAGGCTTGGGATAAACACATGTTAGATAGACACTTAAATGTATCCATTTCGGATGATTTTTATAGTGAATTGAAAGCTTATGTTGCCCATCAAAAAGCCAGAAAAGAGCTTTTTGAAAATGAACAATAATAAGTTGAATTTGTTAGGTTTGGCGCAAGCAGCGAGTAAACTCGTTTCAGGTACTGAAACTGTCATGAAAACTATTCAGCAAGAGACGGCTGTTTTAGTGGTCATGGCTACTGATGTCAGCGAACAAACAAAAAAGAACATAGAGAATAAATGTGCTTTTTATGAAGTGGAATATGTTCAGATGTTTACAACTGAAGAAATTTCAATTGCTTTAGGTAAAAAGAGGTCGATAGTCGCCCTCTTAGACCGCGGGTTTGTGAAAAGCTTTAAAAAATAATTTAGATTTTTACGTATATTTTTACATCAAATAGGAGAGTAAAAAGTATGAGAGATTAGTAGAATAAGGAAGGTGATGACATGTCAAAAAAACGTGTCTACGAAGTTGCTAAGGAAATTGGCATATCAAGTAAAGAGTTATTGAATGCTGCAGAAAAAGCAGGTTTTGAATATTCAAGCCATATGGCATCAATGACTGATGACGAAGTAAACAAGCTAAAAAGTAGCTTTGCAAATAAATCAGCAGGTAAGGAAGACAACAACAATCAGCCAGCGAAAGCAACTGAAAGTCAACCAACTAAGAAAGCTGAAAATAAGCCTGCAGAAAAAGGTTCAGCTAAATCAGAACCTGCTAAAGCAAACGCTAAGCAAAACCAGCACCAAAACAAGTCGCAAAATCGCAATAACCCAGCAAAAGAGAATAAAAATATGAATAATCAAAAAAATAATTTTAAAAATAATAGCAATAACAAAAATGGCGGATTTAAAGGTAAAGGCAAAAAAGGGAAAAAAGGTCGTTTTAATAATGACCAAAACCGCCCTCAAGGCAACCCAGTACCACCAAGAAAGAATAAGCCACTTCCAGAAAAAGTGGAATATACTGAAGGTATGACTGTAGCGGATATTGCTAAAAAAATTCACCGTGAGCCAGCTGAGATTATCAAAAAACTATTCTTGATGGGTATACCAGCTACACAAAACCAAGCGTTAGATAAAGATGCTATCGAGTTAATTCTTGAAGAATATGGTGTAAAGGCTGAAGAGAAAGTTATTGTTGACCAAGCAGACTTTGAACATTACTTTGAAGAAGCTAAGAATGCAGACGAGGAAGATTTAGAAACTCGTCCAGCAGTTGTAACCATCATGGGGCACGTTGACCATGGTAAAACAACTTTACTTGACTACTTACGTAACGCTCAAGTTGTAGACGACGAAGCGGGTGGTATCACACAACATATCGGTGCCTACCAAGTACGTGAAAATGACCGTTTAATTACTTTCCTAGATACACCAGGACATGCGGCCTTCACGACAATGCGTGCGCGTGGTGCTGATGTAACGGATATCGTTATCCTTGTAGTAGCAGCTGATGATGGTGTAATGCCACAAACCGTTGAGGCGATTAACCATGCCAAAGCAGCGGGTGTACCAATTATCGTTGCAGTAAACAAAATCGATAAACCAACAGCTAATCCTGATCGAGTAATGCAAGAGTTAACTGAATATGGCCTAATTTCTGAAGAGTGGGGCGGGGACACAATCTTCGTAAATATCTCAGCTAAATTTGGTCAAAATGTAAGTGACTTACTAGAAATGATTTTATTAGTTTCAGACGTAGAAGAATATAAAGCTGTACCAAACCGTTTAGCTTTAGGTTCTGTAATCGAAGCGCGTCTTGACCCATCTAAAGGTGCTATTGCGACATTATTAGTCCAAGAAGGGACATTGCGTGTTGGGGACCCAATTGTTGTTGGTGATACACATGGACGTGTCCGTGTAATGACTAATGATACTGGTCGCCGTATCAAGCAAGCTGGCCCATCAACACCAGTTGAAATCACTGGTTTACAAGAATCACCACAAGCTGGTGACCGCTTTGTAGCCTTTGATGACGAAAAAACAGCCCGTGCTGTTGGTGAAGAGCGTGCGAGCCGTGCCTTACAAGAACGTCGTCAAGCAAACCATGCTGTAACCTTAGACAACTTATTCGAAACGCTACAAGAAGGCGAATTGAAATCAGTTAATGTCATTATCAAAGGGGACGTTCAAGGTTCTGTTGAAGCCTTAGCTGGAAGCTTGAAAAAAATCGAAGTTGAAGGTGTTAAAGTAAATATCGTTCACCAAGCAGTTGGTGCAATCAACGAGAGTGATATTACTTTAGGTCAAGCGTCACAAGCCTTAATCATTGGTTTTAACGTTCGTCCTACACCACAAGCTAAATTACAAGCAGATGCTGATGAAGTAGAAGTACGTCTTTACAACATCATTTACGATGCAATTAATGACGTAGAATCAGCGATGACAGGTATGTTAGATCCTGAATTCGTTGAAGAAGTAACTGGTACTGTACAAGTTCGTGAAACTTACAATGTATCTAAAGTAGGTACAATCGTTGGTGGTTACGTATTAGATGGTACAATCTACCGTAACTCACAAGTTCGTATCATCCGTGATTCAATTGTCATCTATGATGGTCAATTAGGTTCGTTACGTCGCTTTAAAGATGATGTGAAAGAAGTATCTCGTGGATTTGAACTAGGTCTTACAATTGAAAACTACAACGATATTAAAGTAGATGACGAAATTGAAGCATACCGTATGGTTGAAGTGAAGAAAAAATAGAGGTGATACACAATGGCAAAATTTAGAGCTGAACGTGTAAGTCAAGAGATCCTTCGCGATGTTAATGACATATTGAGAAAGACTGTTAAAGACCCCCGCGTTGAAGGTGTTACAATTACTGATGTAGAAGTTACTGGTGACTTACAGCAAGCAACTATTTTCTACACTACATTGAGTGAATTAGCCAGTGAACGTGAAAAAGCGCAAAAAGGTTTGGAAAAATCTAGTGGTTTAGTTCGTTCTGAAATTGGTAAACGCCTAAACATCTATAAAACACCAGAAATATTCTTTGAACGTGACCGTTCAATTGAATATGGTAACCATATCGACCAATTGCTAGCACAATTAAACAAAAAAGACGATTTTGATAGCATGTCTGACGCTGAGTCAGATAAGTTAGTCGATTAATAAGTAGAAAGGCCCCGGGAATTATAGCAAGTATGCTGTAATTCTTGGGGCCTTTTTTGTTGTTTGTGAGGTTGATTTTTAGAATAAATCTTCGAAATGTGGTGGGAAAATGCTGATATATAGACCTTTAGCGTGGTGAAATATACCTATTTTTCAAAAAAAAATTGTTACATACAATGTCATAATTATAACTTATTAAAATATGCAAGAATTGATGAAAGTGCTGTAAATGTTGTCATACTGGGAAAACGTTGAATTGTAATAATTGAGATGAAAATATTAAAAATTACAAAACATTTCAGTCCATTTAAAGCCCCTTAACGAATGGGTTTATAGGGTTTTCTTTTGAATCCATACCGTGTAGTATATTGCATGTAGTCGAAACAGTGGCTAAATAAACAGCTAAGCAATAGCTAAACAAATAAGGAGTTTTACTTAACATGAAATTTAACAAAACTATTTTAGGAACAACATTTGCATTGTCAGCATTATTTGCGACAGCAGGCTTTAACACTGAAGATGCTAAAGCAGCAGAATGGACAGCACGTAGCGTTGAAGAAGTTTCAGCTGATATGCAAGCAATTGATGAAACAACTTCTGAGTATACAGTAGTATATGGCGATACTTTATCAGTAATCGCTAACGCAGTTGGTGTTGATGTGAACACATTAGTACAAATCAACGAAATTGAAAATGCTGATTTAATCTTCCCATCTAACTCTATCTCATTCACTAAAAATGATGAAGGTGAAGTAAATGAAGTTGTCGTAGAAGATACAAACAATAAAAAAGATACTTATAAAGTAGAGGAAGAAACTGTTGAGAAAACTGAAACAGTTGAAGAAGTAGAAGAAACAACTGTAGAACCAGTTGCATACGAAGCTGAAAAAGAAACAGCAACTGTACAAACAACTTCATATGAAGCAGAAGAAACAACTGAAGAAACATCTTCAACTTCTTCATACTCAGCAGCAGAAGAAATCCCTTACCAAGTATTGCAAGTAGTAGAAACTGAAGCTGGTCCGAGCTACTCTGAAAAAGCAGCAGTATTCTCTGTAATTCTTAACCGTGCAAACTCAGGTAACTGGGGTGGTACTTCATTATCGGCAGTAGTTAACGCATCTGGTCAATTTGAAGTTGTTTCAAACGGTATGGCAGCTAGCGCTACAGTATCAGAACAAACTTACCAAGCTGTTAACGATGTATTAACTAACGGTGTAACTACATCAGCTGAATCATTCCGTGCTTCAGGTGACGGCGTGACAAACACATTCTTCTAATTTAAATTCAAATATAATAAACAAAAAAATCGGGAGAGCTCCCGATTTTTTTGTTTATTATTTTTTGCAAGATCGATATTAAAGAGTATTGGTTTGTTTAGTTGAGTTTCATCGTTCTAATAATAGAAAAACCACCTAATTATTTGTTTACGAATAACGCGTTAAAAAAATAGAGAGTTAAACTAGGATTCAAATGATTATCTAACGTGTATTGCTCTGTGCATTCTATTATAGAAAGGTTGAGAATAAGGCTAAAATAGATAGTCCACCTTGTGTCAATATAATTTTTTTACTACTAGTGAAGCTACCATATGTGGCCACTAAAATAATGTAGACAAATATCATACGAACAATCTCAATAGAAGCGCTACTGAAAAATAATGCATATAATAGCCCTAAACCAATGAGACCATTATATATTCCCATATTTTTAAATAAGGTATTCAATGAACTTCCTTTCAACTCATCTCTTTCCATATTAAATATTCTACTTGTTTGGGCTGACGTGGTAGTAATAGTTTGTATATACATGATATAAAAGAATTCTAAAGCGACTAAAAGAGTTAATAAAGTTGTTGTAACTGACATGGTTAATCTCTCCCCTTAACTGACGAAGTAATCTTCTTTTTTTAAATATAAAACATTTTTATGAATTTTCAAAGGATTAATACGTGCAATGTTAAGCTATATAAACATGAACACTAAAGAAGGGAAATTAAAGAATTCTATAGTTTAAGGGTAAAAAAAAGCTGTAACTCATAAATAGCAACAACCTAATAATTTTTTTATTTGAATGCGCCCGGAGGGAATCGAACCCCCATCATAAGAACCGGAATCTTATGTGATATCCATTACACTACGGGCGCAAATTTTTGTATATTTTGCTTAAAAAACAATAACAGGATTATTATAGCCTAGTTTTTAGTCAAATTCAAGCGTTTATAGGAATCTGGTAGCGTCAATTGTTATTAACAATTGATAATGTCTTAGGTATTAACTAGAGAAAATGTCTCGTTTTTCAAGTCATGAAGGCCAGCTATTGGGCAGAATGAACCTTCTATGCTAAAATGATAAGGCAAATCAAAAAAGTCATATTCGTTGACCAATTTTGACCATAAAGGTATAATACCAATATACAAGTTTAAAAGGAGGACATTTAAATGAATTTAGTACCAACAGTTATTGAACAATCTTCTCGCGGTGAACGTGCTTATGATATTTACTCTCGTTTATTAAAAGACCGTATTATTATGTTGAGCGGGGAATTCAATGACGATTTAGCCAACTCAATCATTGCCCAATTATTATTCTTAGATGCACAAGATCCAGATAAAGATATCTACCTATACATTAATTCACCAGGTGGTTCTATAACTTCAGGTATGGCAATCTATGATACTATGCAATTCGTACATGCAGATGTACAAACAATTGTAATGGGTATGGCTGCATCAATGGGGTCATTTATTGCGGCTGCCGGAACCAAAGGTAAACGTTTTGCTTTACCAAATGCTGAAATCTTAATCCACCAACCTTTAGGTGGTGCGCAAGGACAAGCAACTGAAATTGAAATTGCAGCACGTCACATCTTGAAAACAAAAGAAAAAATGAACCGTCTATACTCTGAAATGACTGGTCAACCTGTAGAAGTGATTGAACGCGATACCGACCGTGACAACTGGTTAACTGCAGAAGAAGCTTTAGAATATGGTTTATTAGATCAAATCATGACTAAAAACGATGAATTAGAAAAATAGTTAATCAATTTTAAGTCTAGAGAAGTGGGGTAAAACCTGCTTCTTTTTCTTTAAGGCGTTCGATATAGCCCGTGGAAATGTCCTTAAATATATATTCTTTGTAAGGCGTAATAGCTGTCATTGCAGTATAGGAGAAAAGTGGGCTTAAAAGCTTGCAAGCGGATAAATTTATTGGTATGATTACTTTTGTAAAGAGATGTGATTCGAAGGAATCAAATTTTTTTACCGGAGGGTGGTCAAAAAAAGACACGCTGGACAATAAAAGTCCAAGTGTTTTTGCGCTCAACGTTTTTGTACTAGGAAAGTGGGGACTATGGACGAATTATTTAAAAGTATTACTGAAGTAGTGCCGGAAGTTCAGAAGACCTATTTTGAGAGAATTAGCGTATTACAGCGGATTTTCAAAGATGGTCCGATTGGTCGGAAGGGACTAGCTGAAAAGTTAGGAATTACCGAACGACCGCTACGTACAATTACAGATGTTTTGAAACAACAAGGTCTCATTGATTCTTCTCCCGCAGGTATGACAATTACGCCAAAAGGGGAACGAGCAATTGCTACAGGTCAAGACTTGTGGCGTGATACAAATAAAATTCATCTACAAGAAAAATATTTGGCTGATGTGCTCAACATAGCAGATGCTCGAATTGTTTCAGGAGATATCGACCAAGATCAACATATTCTGTTTGAAATGGGTCTACAAGTTTCAAAATACTTAGACACGAATTTACCAGCGGGGAATCATACGATTGCTGTTACTGGTGGTTCAACTATGCTAGAGGTGAGTGAACATGTTCAATTAGCACCTTCTGCTGACAGACACTTTACTGTTGTCGCAGCCAGGGGTGGGATCGGAGATGCTTCAGCAACCCAAGCCAACACAATTAGCGATATTCTAGCGCAAAAGTTATACGGTCATAATATTTCCTTATATGCTCCTGAGAATTTATCAGAGGTGGCAAATATGGCTTTAATGAATGATCCTGTGATTCAATCAACTTTAAAGCGGTTAAAAGAGGCTAACATTTTACTTTTTAGTGTTGGTAATGCTAAAATTATGGCAAGGCGTAGGGGACTTGATTTAGAAAGTTCATCTAAGATTAAGAGTAACCACGCTGTAGGGGAAGTGTTCGGGTGTTTCTTTGATAAGGAAGGGAACATAGTGCATCGAATCCCTAGAATCGGTCTTCAACTTGAAGACTTGGCAGATATTGATTTGCCAATTCTGATTGCTGGAGGCAGTGTAAAAGCAGAAGCAATACAGGCTTTTGCGAAACTCGCACCTAAGCAGTTAGTCGTTATAACTGATCAAGGTGCCTCAAATATGGTTTTAAATGGGGAATCCCATTAAAATAATTTTGTATTCCATTAAGGAGGAATTTTGTAGTATGGCAATTAAATTAGCAATTAACGGTTTTGGTCGTATCGGTCGTTTAACTTTACGTCGTATCTGGGAAGAAAATGAATCAAATGTAGAAATCGTGGCAATCAACGATTTAACAGACAACGAATTCTTAGCTTACCTATTAAAATATGATACAGCTCACGGTACTTTCAACCACGATATCGAAACTACTGAAAATGGTATTTCAATCGATGGTAAAGAAATCACTGTATACTCTGAACGTGACGCAAACGATTTACCTTGGGGTGACTTAGGTGTTGATATCGTTCTAGAATGTACTGGTTTCTACGCTACAAAAGAAAAATCTCAAGCACACATCAACGCTGGTGCTAAAAAAGTTATCATCTCAGCTCCTGCTGATGCTGAAACTAAAACAATTGTTTACGGTGTAAACGAAGATATCATCGAAGCTGAAGATAAAATTATCTCTGGTGCTTCATGTACTACTAACTGTTTAGCTCCTGTAGTTAACGTGTTAGAAAAAGAATTTGGTATCAAACATGGTTTAATGTCAACAATCCATGCTTACACTTCTACACAATCATTACAAGATGCACCTAACGGTAAAAAAGGTAACTTCCGTAACGGTCGTGCAGCTGCAGAAAACGCTATTCCAGCATCTACTGGTGCAGCAAAAGCTGTAGGTCGCGTTATTCCTTCAGTTAACGGTAAAGTTGACGGTACTGCTATCCGTATTCCTATCGTTACTGGTTCAATGACTGAGTTCTACTCAACATTAAACACTAAAGTTACAGTTGAAGAAGTTAACGCTGCTATGGAAAAATACGCTAACCCATCATTCTTATACAACACTGATGAAATCGTATCTTCTGACATCGTTGGTGTTCCAGCTGGTTCAATCTTCGACGCAACTCAAACTAAAGTTATCGAATCTGAAGATGGCCAATTAGTTAAAACTGTTGCTTGGTACGATAACGAAGCTGGTTTCGTTTCTCAATTCGTACGTTTAATCGAATTCTTTGCTGCTAAACAATAATTCATTGTTTAAAAGTAAAATCAGTTGAATTTGGGCGGGAAGCTTCGCGCTTCCTGCCCTTTTTTATTGGTTAACAACTTAAGATAAGGAGTGCTATTTTAATGGCTAAGAAAACTGTAAAAGACATCGATTTAAAAGGTAAAGTAGTTTTAGAACGTGCTGATTTTAACGTTCCAATGGACAAAGACCTTAATATTACTGATGACAACCGTATCGTTCAAGCATTACCAACTATTGAGTATATTCTTGAGCAAGGTGGTCGTTTAGTATTATTCTCTCACCTTGGTAAAGTGAAAACAGAAGAAGACAAAGCTTCTAAATCTCTACGCCCAGTTGCAGAACGTTTATCTGAAAAATTAGGTAAAGAAGTTACTTTCGTAGCGCAAACTCGTGGTCAAGAATTAGAAGATGCTATCGCTAACCTTAAAGATGGCGAAGTATTAATGTTTGAAAACACTCGTTTCGAAGATGTAGACGGTAAGAAAGAAAGCAAGAACGATCCTGAATTAGGTAAATACTGGGCTTCATTAGGCGACGTATTTGTTAATGATGCATTTGGTACTGCTCACCGAGAACATGCTTCTAACGTTGGTATCTCAAACAACATCGAAGCTGTTGCTGGTTTCTTAATGGAAAAAGAAATCCAATTCTTAGGCGACGCTGTTAACGAACCAAAACGTCCATTCGTTGCAATCTTAGGTGGTGCGAAAGTATCTGACAAGATTTCAGTAATCGAATCATTACTAAACAAGGCTGACAAAGTCTTAATCGGTGGTGGTATGGCTTATACATTCATGAAAGCTCAAGGTTACGAAGTTGGTGGCTCTTTACTTGAAGAAGACAAAATTCCATTGGCTAAGGACTTAATAGAACGCGCAGGCGACCGTTTGGTATTACCAGTAGACTTTGTTGTAGCTGATGCTTTTGACAACGATGCAAACACTGATGTTGTTGATGTTGACGGTATCCCGGCTGACTGGCAATCACTTGACATAGGTCCTAAGACTGTTGAGTACTACGCAACACAAGTTGCAGATGCTAAAACTGTTGTTTGGAATGGCCCAATGGGTGTATTCGAAATGCCAAGTTTCGCAAAAGGTACTAACGGTGTTGGTGAAGCTATCGCTAACTTAACTGATGCAACAACTATCATCGGTGGTGGTGACTCTGCTGCAGCTGCCTACCAATTAGGTTTAGCCGACAAATTCTCACACATTTCTACTGGTGGTGGGGCATCATTAGAATTCTTAGAAGGTAAAGAATTACCTGGTATCGCTGCAATCGCGGACAAATAATTTTCGTAAATAAATTGAGTAAAACTTTTCGTAAAGGAGTTTTTAATATATGCGTAAGACATTAATCGCTGGTAACTGGAAAATGAATAAAACAGCTGCTGAAGCTCACGAATTTGTTGCTGCACTTAAAGAAGGTTTCCCACAAACGGATGCTGAATCTTTAATCGCACCACCAGCAATCTACATTGAAAAATTAATCGAAGAAGTAGCAGGTACTGACATCCAAATTGGTGCACAAAATGTTCACTTTGAAGATGAGGGTGCTTTCACAGGCGAAATTTCTCCGCTTGCTTTAGAAGCATTAGGCGTACCTTACGTTATCATCGGTCACTCAGAACGTCGTGAATTATTCGGTGAAACTGATGAAGATGTACGTAAAAAAGCAGCAAGCATTTTCAGCCACAACATGACACCAATCATTTGCTGTGGTGAAACTTTAGAAACTCGTGAAGCTGGTCAAGAAAAAGAATGGGTTAGTGGACAAATCCGCGCTGCTCTTGAAGGTTTAACTGCTGATCAAGTTGCACAAGCTGTAATTGCTTACGAACCAATCTGGGCAATCGGTACTGGTAAAACAGCTTCTGCTGATGATGCACAAGATATGTCAGCACACATCCGCGATTTATTATTTGAAATCGCTGGTAAAGAAGCAGCAGACCAAACACGTATTTTATACGGTGGTTCTGTTAAACCAGCTAACATTGCTGAATTGCTTGAAAAAGAGGACGTTGACGGTGCGCTCGTAGGAGGAGCTAGTCTTGATGTTACTTCTTACATCGCATTATTAAATGGAGGTAAATAACACATGTCTAAATCACCCGTAGCTATTATTATCTTAGATGGATTCGGTTGGAGAGAAGAATCATATGGTAATGCTGTAGCACAAGCAAACAAACCAAACTTTGACCGTTACTGGAATGAATTTCCACATGCTACAATGAAAGCTTCTGGGTTAGACGTTGGGTTACCTGATGGACAAATGGGTAACTCTGAAGTTGGCCATACAAATATTGGTGCTGGCCGTATTGTATACCAAAGCCTAACTCGAATCGATAAAGCTATTGAAGATGGTGAATTTGCTGAGAACGAAGCATTAAATGGTGCTTATACTCATGTAACTGACAACCATTCAGCTCTACACATCTTCGGATTATTATCTGATGGTGGGGTACACAGCCACTTACGTCATATCGAAGCATTGATTAAAGATGCTAAAGCTAAAGGTGTTGAAAAATTATACCTACACGCTTTCTTGGATGGACGTGACGTTGATCCACATTCAGCGCCAGGTTATATTGAATCACTTGAAAAAGTAATGGCCGAAGAAAACTTAGGTCAAATCGCTTCAATTTCTGGACGTTACTATGCAATGGACCGTGATAACCGTTGGGAACGTGTACAAAAAGCTTATGATGTTATCTTTAACGGTAAAGGCGAAACTGGCAACAATGCAATTGAAGTTGTAAATGCTAATTACGCTAAAGACGTTACTGATGAATTCGTTGAGCCGACAGTAATTGTTGATGCTAACGGCAACCCAGTAGGCCAAGTAGCCGATAATGATGCTATCATTTTCGCTAACTTCCGTCCTGACCGTGCTATCCAACTTTCAGACGCTGTAACAGCAACTGAATGGGATAACTTCGATCGTGGAAATGTACCAGCAAACGTTAAATTTGTATCAATGACTAAATACAAAGATACAATTCCAGCTGATATCGCTTTTAAACCAATCGCATTGAAAAATGTTCTTGGCCAAGTGCTATCAGATAACGGCTTAAACCAATTACGTATCGCTGAAACTGAAAAATACCCTCACGTGACATTCTTCATGAATGGTGGGGCAAATGACGAGTTTGAAGGTGAAAAACGTATTTTGATTAACTCACCTAAAGTAGCGACTTACGACTTAAAACCTGAAATGTCTGCTTACGAAGTAACAGATGCATTAGTTGATGAGATTGAAAATGACCGTCAAGATGCGATTATCTTAAACTTCGCTAACCCAGATATGGTAGGTCACTCTGGTATGTTAGAGCCTACTATCAAAGCGATTGAGGCTGTTGATGAATGTTTAGGTCGCGTTGTGGATGCCTTATTAGCTAAAGACGGTAAAGCCATTATCTTTGCTGACCACGGAAACGCGGATACAGAATTAAATGAAGATGGTTCACCAAATACGGCGCATACGACAGTACCGGTGCCATTAATTGTCACTGAAAAAGGTATTGAATTACGCACTGATGGTCGTTTATCCGATGTTGCGCCAACAATGTTAGATCTATTGAACGTTGACCAACCAGATGAAATGACCGGTGAAACTTTAATTAAGCGCTAAACAATGAATATCCGTGTCTACCAATCGGTGGGTATGGTATAATACGAATGTAACAAATTTAAAAATTATTTTGAATTTAAAGGAGAGAAATTATGTCTGCAATTACTGATATTTATGCACGCGAAGTCTTGGACTCACGTGGTAACCCAACTGTAGAAGCTGAAGTTTACACTGAAGCTGGAGGTTTTGGTCGAGGAATCGTTCCTTCTGGAGCTTCAACTGGTGAACATGAAGCCGTTGAATTACGTGACGGAGACAAAGAACGTTACTTAGGTAAAGGTGTTCAAAACGCTGTAAACAACGTGAACAACGCTATCGCTGATGCAATTATCGGACTTGACGTAACTGATCAAATCGGTATTGACGCTGCTATGATCGAATTAGATGGTACAGCTAACAAAGGTAACTTAGGTGCTAACGCTATCTTGGCTGTCTCAATCGCTGCTGCACGTGCTGCTGCTGATGAATTAAACATCCCGTTATACAACTACTTAGGTGGTTTCAACGCTAAAGTATTACCAACACCAATGATGAACATCGTAAACGGTGGTTCTCACTCAGATGCACCAATCGCTTTCCAAGAATTCATGATTATTCCAGCTGGTGCTTCTTCATTTAAAGAAGCTTTACGTTGGGGTGCTGAAACTTTCCACGCATTGAAAAAAATCTTATCTGGTCGTGGTTTAGAAACTGCTGTTGGTGATGAAGGTGGATTCGCTCCTCGTTTTGACGGTACAGAAGATGCTGTTGAAACTATCATCCAAGCAATCGAAGCTGCTGGTTACAAACCAGGTGAAGACATGTTCTTAGGTTTCGACTGTGCTTCTTCAGAATTCTTTGAAGATGGCGTTTACAACTACGCTAAATTCGAAGGTGAAGGCGGAGCTAAACGTAATGCTGAAGAACAAGTAGCATTCTTAGAAGAATTAGTTGCTAAATACCCAATCATTACTATCGAAGATGGTATGGATGAAAATGACTGGGACGGTTGGGCATTATTAACTGAAAAATTAGGTGAAAAAGTACAATTAGTTGGTGACGACTTATTCGTAACAAACACTGAAATTTTAGAACGCGGTATTACTAACCACGTTGGTAACTCAATCTTAATTAAAGTTAACCAAATCGGTACTTTAACTGAAACTTTCAACGCTATTGAAATGGCTAAACGTGCTAACTACACAGCTGTAGTATCTCACCGTTCAGGTGAAACAGAAGATTCAACAATCTCTGATATCGCTGTTGCAACTAACGCTGGTCAAATCAAAACTGGTTCATTATCACGTACTGACCGTATGGCGAAATACAACCAATTATTACGTATCGAAGATGAATTAGGCGATTTAGCTGAGTACCAAGGTCTAAACGCTTTCTACAACTTAGAAAACAAATAATTTCTCTTAAATTAGGGCAACTTATTGCACCAATTTAGGTCGCTATGACACTTTCGAATATTCAGACAGTTAACATCCTAGCGCAGGTACTTCGGTATCTGTGCTTTTTTTGGTTCTTTTACAAATAGTGTTGGTAAATAATTTCAAAGCACGCGAATACGTTTTTTAGTTTTTAATAATAATTAAGAAATCAATAAAGTTAAATGCCATGCA